>NZ_JBMCZA010000138.1:0-31991 GCF_048654705.1 Nocardioides sp. CPCC 206348 | reverse complement strand
AGGCCTCCGCCGAGGCGACGGACGACGGCCTGCGCCTGGTCTCCGCCGCTGCAGACGTGCAGCTGCCCTGGAGCCGTCTGGCTCGCCCGCGGGTGGGTGCCGCCGTGGTGGCCTTCCGCGACACGCTCACCCGGCGACCCACGGCCGTCCCGCGGCAGCTCTTCCCCGACGAATGGCTCCCGCGGCTCGACCCGACCAGCTCCTGACGTCCGCGCACGGTCGCGCACGGGCGGGTGACTTCGGTGTCGGACGGCTGCCCCTCGCTGGCGCTTCGGGGTGCCGTCGTCGGCGCCTGAGCGGCATCTCCCTTCCCCCAGTGCATCGGGCGCCGACGGCGGGGCCCCGCTCGTAAGCCAGCGATGGCGGGCCGGGAGGCGCCGAAGGCACCCGACGGGGCCAAGATTTTGCCAAGCCCTCCGTGCCCTAAATCCGCAGGTCAGGCACTGCTTTCGGGTTGACCGACCCCCCTGTCGCGACCCTTCGATGGAGTGGCAGGATGTGGGCCACACCACTAGTGATTCTGTTCACAAGGTCACGAGAGGGAGGCTCATGGAGCTCTACACACCGGTTCTGGTCCTTGCCGCACTCGCCGCGCTGTTCGCGGTCGGGTCCGTGGCGATGAGCACCCTCGTCGGGCCGCGCCGCTACAACCGCGCGAAGCTCGACTCCTACGAATGCGGCATCGAGCCGACGCCGCAGGCGCTCAGCGGCCGCTTCCCGGTGAAGTACTACATCACCGCGATGCTCTTCATCGTCTTCGACATCGAGATCATCTTCCTCTACCCGTGGGCCCTGCACCTGGACGCCATGGCGTGGTTCGGCCTGGTCGAGATGGTCCTGTTCATCGCCACGGTCTTCGTGGCCTACGCATACGTCTGGCGCCGCGGCGGATTGGATTGGGACTGACCCATGGGTGTTGAGGAGAAGCTCCCGAGCGGGGTTCTGTTGACCACGGTCGAGGGACTGGCCGGCTACATGCGCAAGGCCAGCTTCTGGCCCGCGACCTTCGGCCTGGCCTGCTGTGCCATCGAGATGATGACCTCGGGCGGCCCGAAGTACGACCTCGCCCGGTTCGGCATGGAGGTCTTCCGCGCCAGCCCGCGCCAGGCCGACCTGATGATCGTGGCCGGTCGGGTGAGCCAGAAGATGGCGCCCGTCCTGCGCCAGATCTACGACCAGATGGCCGAGCCCAAGTGGGTCCTCGCCATGGGCGTGTGCGCCAGCAGCGGCGGCATGTTCAACAACTACGCGATCGTCCAGGGCGTCGACCACGTCGTGCCCGTCGACATGTACCTCCCCGGGTGCCCGCCGCGCCCGGAGATGCTGATCGACGCGATCCTCAAGCTGCACGACAAGGTCCAGGCCACGCCTCTCGGCGCGAACCGCCTGGCCCAGATCCGCGAGATGGAGGCCGAGGGACTCGTGGCAGTGCCGACCGGTGACATGAGGGGAATGCTCCGGTGACCGACGAGAACGTCCCGGCGAAGCCCGACGAGGCCGCCCCGGTCGAGGTCCGCGCGGTCGGAGAGCGCCACGGCATGTTCGGTGTCCGCGGCAGCGGCGACACCAGCGGCTTCGGTGGCCTGGTCGCCCCCGTCGTACTCCCGACGGCCGCGCAGCGGCCCTTCGGTGGCTGGTTCGACACGGTGGCCGACAAGCTCGACGCACTCATCGAGAGCGTCGTCATCCACCGCGGCGAGATCACCTTCCACGTCCACCGCGACAACCTGCTCGCGGTCGCGAAGCTGGTGCGCGACGACCCGGCGCTGCGCTTCGAGTTCCTCTCCGGCGTCAGCGCGGTGCACTACCCCGGTGACACCGGGCGCGAGCTGCACGCCGTCTACCACTTCATGTCCTACACGTGGAACCGCCGGATCCGCGTCGAGGTCAGCGCGCCCGACGGCGACGCCCATGTCCCGAGCCTGGTCCCGCTCTACCCCGCGGCCGACTGGCACGAGCGAGAGACGTGGGACATGTTCGGGATCGTCTTCGACGGACACCCGGCACTGACGCGGATCCTGATGCCCGACGACTGGCCGGGCCACCCGCAGCGCAAGGACTACCCGCTCGGCGGCATCCCTGTCGAGTACAAGGGCGCCAGCATCCCGCCGCCGGACCAGCGCAGGAGCTACTCATGACCACCGATCAGGACTTCTACGCCGGCACCGGCGAGACCGGCGACGGCAAGGTCTTCACCGTCACCGGCCAGGACTGGAGCGAGATCGCCTCGGGCCTGGGCGAGGGCGACGCCGCGGAGCGGGTCGTCGTCAACATGGGCCCGCAGCACCCGTCCACCCACGGCGTGCTCCGGCTGATCCTGGAGATCGAGGGCGAGACGGTCACCGAGGCCCGCTGTGGCATCGGCTACCTCCACACCGGCATCGAGAAGAACATGGAGTACCGCTCCTGGGTGCAGGGCGTCACGTTCTGCACCCGGATGGACTACCTCTCGCCGTTCTACAACGAGATGACGTACGTCCTGGGCGTCGAGCGGCTGCTCGACATCGAGGACGACATCCCCGAGAAGGCCCAGATCATGCGGGTCCTGCTCATGGAGCTCAACCGGATCTCGTCCCACCTGGTCTGCATCGCGACCGGTGGCATGGAGATCGGCGCGCTGACCGTGATGACCATCGGCTTCCGCGAGCGGGAGCTGGTCCTGGACCTGTTCGAGCTGATCACCGGCCTGCGCATGAACCACGCGTTCATCCGTCCCGGCGGTGTCGCCCAGGACCTGCCGCCCGGTGCCCTCGACGACATCCGCTCCTTCGTCGCCCTGATGAAGAAGCGCCTTCCCGAGTACGCCGCGCTCTGCAACGCGAACCCGATCTTCAAGGCCCGCCTCGTCGACGTCGGCCACCTGGACCTCGAGGGCTGCATGGCGCTCGGCCTCACCGGCCCGGTCCTGCGCAGCACCGGCTACGGCTTCGACCTGCGCAAGGCCCAGCCGTACAGCGGCTACGAGACCTACGACTTCGACGTGCAGACGTGGGACACCGCTGACTCCTACGGCCGGTTCCGCGTACGCCTCAACGAGATGTGGGAGTCGCTGCGGATCATCGAGCAGGCCGCCGACCGCCTCGCGAAGCTTGAGGGCGCGCCGGTGATGGTCGGCGACAAGAAGATCGCCTGGCCCAGCCAGCTGTCCATCGGCAGCGACGGCATGGGCAACAGCCTCGACCACATCCGCCACATCATGGGTGAGTCGATGGAAGCGCTGATCCACCACTTCAAGCTCGTCACCGAGGGCTTCCGGGTGCCGGCCGGGCAGGCGTACGTGCCGGTCGAGTCGCCCCGCGGCGAGCTCGGGGCGCACGTCGTGTCCGACGGCGGCACACGACCGTTCCGCGCGCACTTCCGCGATCCCTCGTTCAACAATCTCCAGGCGATGGGCGTGATGAGCGAAGGCGGCCAGATCGCTGACGTCATCGTCGCGATCGCCAGCATCGACCCCGTCATGGGAGGCGTGGACAGATGAGCACCCCACCGATCGACGAGAAGACGCTCGCCGAGCTCCGCGAGATCTCCGAGCGCTACCCCGAGCCGCGCTCCGGCCTGCTCCCGATGCTGCACCTCGTGCAGTCGGTGCAGGGCCGGGTCACGCCGGAGGGGATCGAGGCCTGCGCCGCGGTCCTCGACATCAGTGCCGCCGAGGTCAGCGGAGTCGCGACCTTCTACACGATGTACAAGCGTCACGGCGTCGGCGACTACCACGTCGGGGTGTGCACCAACACGCTCTGCGCGGTGATGGGTGGCGACGAGATCTTCGCCCGTCTCAAGGACCACCTCGACATCGGCAACGACGAGGTCGCCGTACAACGGCAGGGTGACTCGAAGACCGTCAGCCTCGAGCACATCGAGTGCAACGCGGCGTGCGACTTCGCGCCGGTGATGATGGTCAACTGGGAGTTCATGGACAACCAGACGCCCGATTCCGCGGTCCAGCTGGTCGAGTCGCTGCGCGCCGGCCACGACGTGGCCTCGACCCGCGGCCCGAAGCTCTGCAGCTGGCGCGAGGCCGAGCGCGTGCTCGCCGGCTTCCCCGACGGTCGGGTCGACGAGGGCCCTACGGCCGGACCTGCCAGCCTCGCGGGCCTCAAGATCGCGCGCGAGCGCGGCTGGACGGCTCCCGACGCACCCACGACTCCTGCGGTCGAAGCCAAGGAGTCGGGCAAGTGAGCGACATGTTGACCCCGGTCCTCACCGACATGTGGGACGTCGAGCAGGGCTGGAAGCTGGCGCCGTACGCGTCGAAGGGCGGGTACGCCGCCCTCGACGTCGCGTTCGGCATGAGCCAGGACGACGTCATCACCGCCGTCAAGGACAGCGGCCTGCGGGGCCGCGGTGGTGCCGGGTTCCCGACCGGGATGAAGTGGTCGTTCATCCCGCAGGACAACCCGCGGCCCAAGTACCTCGTCGTCAACGCGGACGAGTCGGAGCCGGGGACCTGCAAGGACATCCCGTTGATGATGGGCAACCCCCACGTCCTCGTCGAGGGCGTCATCATCAGCTCCTACGCCATCCGCGCGAACAAGGCCTTCATCTACATCCGCGGTGAGGTCCTGCACGTCATCCGTCGGGTGCAGGCGGCCGTCGAGGAGGCGTACGCCGCCGGCCACCTCGGCAAGGACATCCACGGTTCCGGCTACGACCTCGACATCGTCGTCCACGCCGGCGCGGGCGCCTACATCTGTGGCGAGGAGACCGCGCTGCTCGAGGGCCTCGAAGGCCGTCGCGGCCAGCCGCGGCTGCGCCCGCCGTTCCCCGCGGTCGCCGGCCTCTACGCCAGCCCGACCGTCATCAACAACGTCGAGTCCATCGCGTCGGTGCCCGCCATCATCAAGAACGGCGCGACCTGGTTCTCATCGATGGGCACCGAGAAGTCCAAGGGCCACGGCATCTTCTCGCTCTCGGGCCACGTCGAGAAGCCCGGCCAGTACGAAGCCCCGCTCGGCATCACGCTGCGCGAGCTGCTCGAGCTCGCCGGCGGCATCCGCAACGGCCACGAGCTGAAGTTCTGGACGCCCGGTGGCTCCAGCACACCGTTGCTGACCGCCGAGCACCTCGACATCGCGCTCGACTTCGAGGGCGTCGGCGCGGTCGGCTCCATGCTCGGCACGCGCGCCCTGCAGATCTTCGACGAGACCGTCTGCGTCGTGCGGGCCGTGCTGCGCTGGACGGAGTTCTACAAGCACGAGTCCTGCGGCAAGTGCACCCCGTGCCGCGAGGGCACCTGGTGGCTGGTCCAGGCGCTCACGCGCCTCGAGAACGGCCAGGGCTCGGAGGCGGACCTCGACCAGCTGCTCGACCAGTGCGACAACATCCTGGGCCGCTCGTTCTGCGCCCTCGGTGACGGTGCGACCAGTCCGATCTCCAGCTCCATCGCGCACTTCCGCGAGGAGTACCTCGCCCACCTGTCGCACGGCGGGTGTCCTTTCGACGCGGCCCGGTCGACTGCCTGGGCCGGGACGGAGGTCAGCGCATGACCACGAACGAGATCGAGAAGACCGACCTGGTCACCGTCACGATCGACGGCGTCCAGGTCAGCGTCCCCAAGGACACCCTGGTCATCCGTGCCGCGGAGCAGATCGGCGTGCAGATCCCGCGGTTCTGCGACCACCCCCTGCTCGCGCCCGCCGGTGCGTGCCGGCAGTGCCTGGTCGACGTACCCGATGCCGGCAACGGCCGGGGATTCCCCAAGCCGCAGGCGTCCTGCACGCTCCCGGTGGCCGAGGGCATGGTCGTCAGCACCCAGGAGTCCAGCCCCGTCGCCGACAAGGCGCAGCGCGGTGTCATGGAGCTGCTGCTGATCAACCACCCGCTGGACTGCCCCGTCTGCGACAAGGGCGGCGAGTGCCCCCTGCAGAACCAGGCGATGTCCAACGGGCAGGGAGAGTCGCGCTTCTCCGACGACCGCAACCGCGGCGTGAAGCGGACCTTCCCGAAGCCGATCAACCTGTCGCCGACGGTCCTGCTGGACCGCGAGCGCTGCATCGTGTGCCAGCGCTGCACGCGCTTCGCCGACGAGATCGCCGGTGACCCGTTCATCGAGCTCCTCGAGCGCGGTGCGCAGCAGCAGATCGGCATCGCCGAGGACGCCCCGTTCCTGTCGTACTTCTCGGGCAACGTGATCCAGATCTGCCCGGTGGGTGCGCTCACCTCCGAGCAGTACCGCTTCCGGTCCCGTCCGTTCGACCTCGTCTCGACGCCCGGTGTGGCCGAGCACGACGCGTGCGGCTCGGCGATCCGGATCGACCACCGTCGCGGCAAGGTGCTCCGCCGCCAGTCCGGCAACGACCCGGCCGTCAACGAGGAGTGGATCACCGACAAGGACCGCTTCGCGTTCGCCTACGCGCAGTCCGACGACCGCCTCACCTACCCGCAGGTGCGCGACGACGACGGCAGTCTCCGTCCGGCGTCGTGGCCCGAGGCGTTCGCCGTTGCTGCGCGCGGCCTGGCTGCGGCGAAGCAGGCCGGCGGCGTCGGCGTGCTCACCGGTGGTCGGTTGTCCGTCGAGGACGCCTACGCCTACAGCAAGTTCGCCCGGGTTGCCCTCGGCACGAACGACATCGACTTCCGTGCGCGCCCCCTCTCCGCTGAGGAAGCCTCCTTCCTCGCCTCGTCGGTGGCGCTGACCGGCCCCGGTTCCGGGGGAGTGACGTACGACGACCTGGAGTCCGCCGCGAAGGTGGTCCTCGTGGGCCTGGAGCCCGAGGACGAGGCCGGCGCGATCTTCCTGCGCCTGCGCAAGTCGGTCCTGGCCGGCGGCACCGAGGTGGTCAGCCTGGCGCCGTACACGACCCGCGGGCTGGCGAAGCTCTCCGCCCGGGTCATCCCGACCGTTCCCGGCGACGAGGCCGCCGGCCTCGATGCCCTGGCCGGCGAGCTCGACGCGGGCAGCGTGCTGCTCGTCGGCGAGCGCCTCGCCACCATCCCCGGTGCCCTGGCCGCGGCGGCTGATGTCGCCGCCTCCAGCGGTGCGCGCCTGGCCTGGGTGCCGCGCCGTGCAGGTGACCGCGGTGCCGTCGAAGCCGGTTGCCTGCCGAACCTGCTTCCGGGTGGACGCCCGGTGGCCGAGGCGGATGCGCGGATCGACGTCGCTGCGGCCTGGGGCGTCGATTCGCTGCCCGAGACCGCTGGACGCGACGCGGACGGCATCGTCGCTGCGCTGGGTGCCGGTGGCCTCAACGGACTCGTGATCGCCGGCGTCGACCCCGACGACACCGCCGATCCTGCCGCCACGCGTGCCGCGATCGCAGCGGCCGGCTTCGTGGTCGCGTTCGACCTGCGCAGCACCGAGGTGACCGCCGCCGCCGACGTGGTGTTCCCGGTCGCCCCGACCACCGACAAGTCCGGCACCTTCGTCAACTGGGAAGGGCGGGTGCGGCCCTGGGAGGCCGCCCTGCGCAACCCGGCCTCGCTGCCCGAACTGCGGGCGCTCGCCGGTGTCGCCGAGGAGCTGGCCCAGCTCGGCCAGGGGAGCCCGCTCGGCTTCCGCACCGTCGACGAGGCTCGCGCCGAGATGTCGCAGCTCGGACCGTGGGACGGCGCCCGCCCCGCGCTGGTGCTCCCGGCGAAGAAGGCCGCGAAGAAGCCCGCGAAGAAGCCCGCTCGCGCCGGCGTCACCGTCGCGCTGGCCACCTGGAAGCAGCTGCTCGACAACGGCTCGCTGCAGGACGGCGACAAGTACCTCAAGGCGACCGCACGCACGCCGGTGGCGCTGGTGACCCGGGAGACCTACGACGCCCACGGTCCGACCGTCACGCTGACCGGCGACCGCGGATCGGTGACCCTGCCGGCCGAGATCTCCGACGACCTGGTCGACGGCGTGGTCTGGGTGCCGGCGAACTCGGTCGGGAACGGCGTGCTCGCTGACCTCGCCTCGCCGGGCACGGCAGTCACGATCACGGGAGGTGCGGCATGAACACCGGACTCGGTGCGTTCGGCAAGGACGTCTGGTGGGTCGTCGGCATCAAGACCCTGCTGGTCTTCCTGGTGCTGGTGCTCCTGACCCTGTTCAACATCTGGCTGGAGCGCCGGGTCGTGGCCCGGATGCAGCACCGGATCGGCCCCAACGTGCACGGCCCCTTCGGCCTCCTGCAGTCCCTGGCCGACGGCGTGAAGCTGGCGTTCAAGGAGGACCTGATCCCGAAGGCCGCCGACAAGGTGGTCTTCGTGCTCGCGCCGGTGATCTGCGTGGTGCCGGCGTTCGTCACCTTCGCGGTCATCCCCTTCGGCCCCGAGGTGGGCTTCTTCGGTGAGCGGACCCCGCTCCAGCTCACCGACATGCCCGTCGCCGTGCTCTTCGCGATGGCGATCGCCTCGATCGGGATCTACGGCATCGTCCTCGGCGGCTGGTCCAGCGGGTCGACGTACTCCCTGCTGGGCGGGCTGCGCTCGAGCGCGCAGATGATCTCCTACGAAGTCGCCATGGGCCTCGCGCTCGTCGCGGTCTTCATGTACGCCGGCTCGATGTCGACGAGCGAGATCGTCGCTGCGCAGGACGACGTCTGGTTCGGCCTGATCCTGCTGCCGTCGTTCGTGATCTACGCGATCGCGATGGTCGGCGAGACCAACCGCGCGCCGTTCGACCTCCCCGAGGCCGAGGGCGAGCTGGTCGGCGGCTTCCACACCGAGTACTCCAGCCTGAAGTTCGCCCTGTTCTTCCTCGCCGAGTACATCAACATGGCGACCGTCTCGGCCCTGGCCACCACGCTGTTCCTCGGCGGCTGGCACGCTCCGTTCTGGATCGACGAGGTCTGGGCGGGCGCGAACGAGGGCTACTGGCCGGTGCTGTGGTTCTTCGGCAAGGTCTTCTTCTTCATCTTCGTGTTCATCTGGCTGCGTGGCTCGCTCCCGCGGTTGCGCTACGACCAGTTCATGGCCTTCGGCTGGAAGCGGCTGATCCCGATCGCGCTGGTCTGGATCATCGCGGTCGCCACCATGCGCGTGGCCCGCAACGAGGGTGTCTTCGACGGCGGCTTCAGCGCCAACCCGCAGTTCTGGATGATCGCGATCGGCGTGGTCCTGGTGGTCATGCTGCTGACGTTCCTGATTCCCGAGGGCAAGGACGACTCCTCGATCGTGTCCGTCACGACTCCACGGCCCGGGGGCTACCCGGTGCCGCCGATGCCGGCCGGTGGAGCCGTCCAGGGCGCAGCAGCGCCGCTGACCTTCCGGTCCGACGTCCACACCGACACGCGCACCGCCGACAATCCAATGGATGCAGGGGTACCCCATGGCTGACCACTCGGGGCAGAACGGCCCCACGCTCAAGGAACAGCTCTGGGACCCGGTCGCCGGGTTCGGAGTGACCTTCCGGACGATGTTCCGCAAGGTCGTCACCGAGCAGTACCCCAAGGAGAAGTTCCCCACGGCGCCCCGGTTCCACGGCCGCCACCAGCTCAACCGCTGGCCCGACGGTCTCGAGAAGTGCATCGGGTGCGAGCTCTGTGCGTGGGCCTGTCCCGCGGACGCGATCTACGTCGAGGGTGCCGAGAACGTCGACGGTGAGGGCGAGGAGTCGGCACGGTTCTCGGCCGGCGAGCGCTACGGCCGCGTCTACCAGATCAACTACCTGCGCTGCATCCTCTGCGGCCTGTGCATCGAGGCCTGCCCGACCCGGGCGCTCACGATGACCAACGAGTACGAACTGGCCGACGACAACCGGGCGGACCTGATCTACGAGAAGTCCGACCTGCTGGCCCCGCTGCTGCCCGGAATGCAGCAGCCGCCGCACGAGATGCAGCTCGGCAAGGACGACCTGGCCTACTACCGCGGGGACTTCGCGGCCCCGATCCCGGTGCCGGCGGTGCCGGCGACGGACGGCAACGCAGGGGGCCAGGCATGACCGCGTTCTGGGTGCTCGCCCCGATCATGGTGCTGGCCGCGCTCGGCCTGCTGTTCGTCCGCAAGGCAGTGCACGCCGCGCTGCTGCTGGCGGTCGTGATGATCAGCCTGGCCGTGCTCTACGCCGTCCTGGAGGCACCGTTCCTCTTCGCGGTGCAGATCATCGTCTACACCGGCGCGATCCTGATGCTGTTCCTCTTCGTGCTCATGCTGGTCGGCGTCGACGCCTCCGACTCCCTGGTCGAGACGATCAAGGGCCAGCGGGCGTTGTCCTGGTTCGTCGGCCTGGCGTTCGCCGTGATCATGGTCGTCGGCCTGACCCAGCTCACCTTCGGTACGGCGGTCGGGCTCGACGGTCCTGATGGGGCGAACGAGGGCGGCAACGTCCAGGCGCTCGCCAACCTGCTCTTCTCGCGCTACGTCTTCGTGTTCGAGACCACCAGCGCGCTGCTGATCACGGCCGCGGTCGGCGCCATGGTGCTCGCGCACCGCGAGCGGCTCACCCCGCGTCGTACCCAGGCCGACATCGCCGCCGCCCGGATCCGGGCCTACGCAGAGACCGGCGCGCACCTCGGACCGCTGCCCCCACCGGGCGTCTACGCACGGCACAACGCCGTCGACACCCCGGCCCTGCTGCCTGACGGCAGCCCGGCCGCGGCGTCGGTGTCCCGGGTCCTCGCGGCCCGCGGCACGATGCGGCCCGCCGGCCTGCGCGACATCGACAAGATGCAGGCCCAGATCGGGGGCGACCCGACGCAAGCGCCCGAAGTGGCGGGCAGGACCGGCGCGGCGGCGTCCACCGAGGAGGACCCGAAGTGACCGAGTACGTCGTCCTGTCGGCGATCCTGTTCACGATCGGATCGATCGGGGTGCTGACCCGCCGCAACGCGATCGTGGTGTTCATGTGCGTCGAGCTGATGCTCAACGCGTGCAACCTGGCCTTCGTGGCGTTCGCTCGCCAGCACGGCAACCTCGACGGCCAGATCGCGGCCTTCTTCGTGATGGTGGTGGCTGCGGCCGAGGTCGTCGTCGGACTCGCGATCATCATGACCATCTTCCGGACCCGTCGCTCGGCCTCGGTCGACGACGCGAGCCTGCTGAAGTTCTGAGGACCGGACCATGAATGCACTCTCTGCTGTCGCGCTCGCTTCCAGCGAGACCCACATCCCCGTCGTCGCACCCAGCGAGGCCGACGGCATCTTCAACCTGCTGTGGCTGATCATCGCGCTGCCGCTGTTCGGCGCCGCCGTGCTCCTGCTGCTCGGCAACCGGCGGACCAAGGCCTACGGCCACTGGATCGGGCTGGCGACGATCACCGGCTCCTTCGTGCTCAGCCTGGTGATGTTCCTGCAGCTGCTCGGCCGCGACGAAGGTGATCGCCAGGTCGCGAAGCACCTGTGGACGTGGATCGAGGCGGGCCACCTCGACGTCGGGCTCGACCTGCTCTACGACCCGCTGTCCTCGCTGTTCCTGCTGCTCATCACGGGCGTCGGTGCGCTGATCCACCTGTACTCCGTCGGTTACATGGAGCACGACCCGCGCCGGTCGCGCTTCTTCGCCTACCTCAACCTGTTCGTCGCCGCGATGCTGATGCTGGTCCTCGCGGAGAACTACGTCGGACTGTTCCTCGGCTGGGAAGGCGTCGGCCTGGCGTCGTACCTCCTGATCGGGTTCTGGCAGCACAAGCCGTCCGCCGCGGCGGCGGCCAAGAAGGCGTTCGTCATCAACCGGGTCGGCGACATGGGCCTGGGCCTGGCGATCTTCTTGATGTTCGTGACCTTCGGTACGACGAGCTTCAGTGGCGTCAGTGCACTCGCCGGTGGTGCCAGCGAGACCACGCTGACCTGGATCGGCGTGCTGCTGCTGGTCGGTGCCTGCGGCAAGTCCGCGCAGGTGCCGCTGCAGGCCTGGCTGCTCGACGCGATGGAGGGCCCGACCCCGGTCTCGGCCCTGATCCACGCAGCGACCATGGTCACGGCCGGTGTCTACCTCGTGGTCCGCTCCAACTTCATCTTCGAGCTCGCGCCGAACGCCCAGACCGCGGTGGTCATCGTGGCCACGGTGACGCTCCTGTGGGGTGCGATCATCGGTTGCGCGAAGGACGACATCAAGAAGGCCCTGGCCGGTTCCACGATGAGCCAGATCGGCTACATGATGCTCGGCGCCGGCCTCGGTGTCGCGGGCTACGCGTTCGCGATCTTCCACCTGCTCACGCACGGCTTCTTCAAGGCCAACATGTTCCTCGGTGCCGGCTCGGTGATGCACGCGATGGACGACGACGTGGACATGCGCCACTACGGCGCCCTGAACAAGCTGCTCCCCGTCACCTTCCTGACCTTCGCCATGGGTTACCTCGCGATCATCGGCTTCCCGCCGTTCTCGGGCTTCTGGTCCAAGGACAAGATCATCGAGGTCGCCCTGATCGAGAACCCGGTCGTCGGCATCTGCGCCCTGCTGGGTGCCGGCATCACGGGCTTCTACATGACCCGCCTGATGCTGATGACCTACTTCACCAACAAGCGCTGGGAGAAGGGCGTGCACCCGCACGAGAGCCCCAAGGTGATGACGATCCCGCTGATCGTCCTCGCCGCGCTGTCGGTCCTCGGTGGCCTGATGCTCGCCAGCAACTGGATCGTCGAGTGGCTCAGCCCGGTCGTCGGCCACGCCGAGCACCACGAGCCGCCGATCCCGGTCATCGTGATCACGCTGATCACCGTCGCGGTGGTCGCGGTGGGTGTCGGGCTCGCCTGGTTCCTCGTCGGCAAGCAGGACGTCCCGCGGACCGCGCCGGCCGACGTCTCCTTCGCCACGAAGGCGGCCCGTGCCGACCTGTACGGCGACGCGATCAACGACGGACTGGTGGTCGCGCCGGGCAAGGCAACCGTCACGGCCCTGGTGGCCGGTGACCGGACGCTCGTCGACGGCGCCTTCACGGGCGGCTCGACCATCCTCACCGGAACCGGTGAGTGGATCCGCCGACTGCAGAACGGCTACGTCCGCACCTACGCACTGTCCATCCTCGTGGGCGCGGTCATCCTCGTCCTGACCCTCGTGGCGGTGAACTCGTGAACGACTTCCCGATCCTGAGCCTGCTGGTCTGGCTCCCGATTGCCGGCGCCATCGCGGTCGCCCTGCTACCCGCCGCGGTCAGCAAGGTCACCGGCCTGACCGTCGCACTCGCGACCCTGGTCCTCGGCCTGGTCATCGCGCTGAACTACGACGTCGACGGTGGCCGCCAGTTCGAGGAGGTGCACGACTGGATCGAGGCGTTCGGCGTGCACTACGCCTTCGGGCTCGACGGCCTCGGCCTGCTGATGGTGCTGCTCACCGTGCTGCTCGTGCCGGTCGTGCTCGGTGCCGAGTGGCTCAAGGCCGACGACGCCAACGGTGCCGGTGCGAAGGCGTTCGTCGCCTGGGCGCTGGCGCTGGAAGGCCTGTCGCTCGCGGTGTTCTGCGCCACGGACGTCTTCCTGTTCTACGTCGTGTTCGAGGCCACCCTGATCCCGGCCTACTTCCTGGTCGGCGGATTCGGCCGCGAGGGACGGGGCGCGGCAGCCCTCAAGTTCCTGATGTTCCAGCTCGCGGGCGGCCTGATCCTGCTCGCCTCGGTCATCGGCCTGTACGTCGTCTCCGCCCAGGCGGGCGAGCCGTCGTACCTCCTCAAGGACCTCGAGAAGCTCGACATCGACACCGAGGCCGGCCGCTGGTTGTTCTTCGGCTTCTTCATCGCCTTCGCGATCAAGGCACCGTTGTTCCCCGTCCACACCTGGCTGGCCGACACGACCGAGAAGGCGACCCCCGGCACCGGTGTGCTGCTGGTCTGCATCCTCGACAAGATCGGCACGTTCGGAATGCTGCGGTTCTGCCTCGGGATCTTCCCCGAGGCGTCGCAGTGGGCGACCCCGCTGGTCGTCGTCCTCGCCCTGATCTCGGTCGTGTACGGCGCCCTGGTGGCCATCGGGCAGGACGACGTGTTCCGCCTGATCGGTCTGACCTCGCTCAGCCACTTCGGCCTGATCACGCTCGGCATCTTCACGATGAGCACGCAGGGCGGCACGGGCGCGATCCTCTACATGGTCAACCACGGCCTCGGCACGGCGGCGCTGTTCCTCGTCGCGGGCTACCTCTACGACCGTCGCGGCACCTCGCTGATCAGCGAGATGGGCGGCATCGAGAAGGTCGCCCCGATCCTGGCCGGCCTGTTCCTGATCGCAGGTCTTGCCACCCTCGGCCTGCCGGGCCTCTCGCCGTTCGTCAGCGAGTTCCTGGTGCTGCTGGCTGCCTTCGACTACGGCTGGTACGTCGGCGCGATCGCGATCACCGCGGTCGTCCTGTCGGCGATCTACGTGCTGTGGATGTACCAGCGCACGATGACCGGCCCGACCTCGGCAGACCTCGAGGACACCAAGGACCTCGGCGTTCGCGAGATCGTCGCGGTGGCGCCGCTGATCGCGGCGCTGGTGTTCTTCGGCTTCTACCCTGCGCCGCTGCTCGATGCGGCGAACCCGATGGTCGGTGACCTGCTCGAGCAGGTCGGGGTCCATGACGACCCACCGGCCGTCGAGGGCTGGTTCAGGTTCGAGGGCACGTCCGAAGGGGAGGCGCACTGATGGAGTTCACCAAGCCCGAGGTCGAGTACTTCGAGCTCCTCCCGCTGCTCCTGGTCCTCGGTGGCGCCTGCGTCGGCGTCCTGATCGAGGCCTTCCTCGCCCGTGGCGCCCGCCGCATCCCGCAGATCACGCTGGCCCTGTCGGTGCTCGTCGCCGCGCTGGTCTCCACGATCGTCGTCGGCACTGACCTCCAGGAGCACAGCGGCGCGGGTGGCAGTGACGGCCGCGGCATCGTCGGGGCCGAGGGCAGCGTCATCGTCGACGGTCCCACTGTCTACCTCTGGGCGCTGGTGCTCATCTTCGCCATCGGTGGCGTCGCACTGTTCGCCGAGCGTCGCCTCGAGGGTGGGGTCTCTGCCTTCACCGGCCAGGCGGCCGCCCTCCCCGGCACGGACACCGAGCGCGAGGCCTCGACCCGCGGCCTCGAGCACACCGAGGTCTACCCGCTGATGCTGTTCGCGGTCGGCGGCATGCTGCTGTTCCCCGCGTCGGGTGACCTGCTGACGATGTTCGTCGCGCTCGAGGTCCTCTCGCTCCCGCTGTACCTGCTGTGCGGCCTCGCCCGCCGGCGTCGCCTGCTCAGCCAGGAAGCGGCGATGAAGTACTTCCTGCTCGGCGCCTTCGCGTCCGGCTTCTTCCTGTACGGCGCCGCGCTGGTCTACGGCTACTCCGGGTCGGTGACCTTCGCCGGCATCAACGAAGCCGTCCGCGCGGGCGGGCCGAACCACGGCCTGCTCCTGGCCGGCATCGCGCTGCTCGCGGTGGGCCTGCTGTTCAAGATCGGTGCCGCACCCTTCCAGGCGTGGACGCCCGACGTCTACCAGGGGGCCCCGACCGCCGTCACGGCCTTCATGGCCGCCGGCACCAAGGTCGCCGCGTTCGGCGCCCTGCTGCGCCTGATGTACGTCGCCTTCGGTGGCGAGCGCTGGAGCTGGGTGCCGATGCTGTGGGTCGTCGCGATCGCGTCGATGCTCGTCGGTGCGGTCCTGGCCGCCGTACAGAACGACGTGAAGCGGATGCTCGCGTACTCCTCGGTCGCGCACACCGGCTTCCTGCTGGTCGGTGTCCTCGGTGTGCAGGGGGCCGACGAGCTGGCGAAGGGGCAGTACACCTCCCTCGAGGGCGTGCTGTTCTACCTCACGACGTACGGCTTCTCGATGATCGGTGCCTTCGCGATCGTGATGCTGGTGCGCGACGCCGGTGGCGAAGCGACCCACTACGACCGGTGGGCCGGCCTGGGCCGTCGCTCGCCGCTCGTGGCCGGAGCATTCGCGTTCTTCCTGCTGTCGATGGCCGGCATCCCGCTCACCGCCGGCTTCATCGGCAAGTGGGCCGTCTTCACCTCCGCCATGTCGGCGGGCGCGTGGCCGGTCGTCCTCGTCGCGATCGCGTCCAGCGTCATCGCGGTCGGCTTCTACGTCCGGCACATCCGCCTGATGTTCTTCACCGAGACCCACCCTGACGGCGCCGGAGAGGTCACCGCGTCCTCGCTGTTGACCTCCGGCACCATCATCGTGTGCCTGGCCGCGACCCTCGTGCTGGGCATCGTGCCGGGGCCGGTGCTGGACCTGGTGACGAATGCGGGAGACTTCATCAGGTGAGTGCTTCCGCGAGCCCGGCCGAACTGGCCCTGCCGATCGTCGACACTGCCCTCGCCGAGCGCCTCCGGGAGCGGATGGCGACGGTGGAAGAGGCCCTCTTCGGTCACGCGACCAGCCGGGCGCCGTACGTCACGGAGGCGGCACGCCACCTGCTGGCGGCTGGCGGCAAGCGGTTCCGCCCGCTCCTGGTGCTGCTCGCGGCCGAGGTCGGACCGCGCCCGGACGCTCCCGAGGTGCTCACGGCGGCCTGCGTCGTCGAGATCACCCACGTCGGCTCGCTGTACCACGACGACGTCATGGACGAGGCGGACCTGCGTCGCGGCGCCGACTCGGCGAACTCGCGCTACGACAACCTCGTCGCGATCCTGACCGGGGACTTCCTGTTCGCCAAGTCCTCCGAGCTGACGTCCCAGCTGGGCCCGGAGGCCGTGCGGATCCAGGCAGAGACCTTCACGCGCCTCGTCGAGGGCCAGATCCTCGAGACGGTGACCCCCGGCCCCGAGGACGACGCCCTCCAGCACTACCTCGAGGTCGTCGCAGGCAAGACCGGTTCGCTGATCGCCACGTCCGCCCACTACGGCGCCCTGTTCTCCGGTGCCGACCCGTCCGTGGTGTCCGCGCTGAAGGAGTACGGCGAGCTCGTCGGTACGGCGTTCCAGCTCTCCGACGACATCCTCGACATCGCCTCCGAGACCGAGGAGTCGGGCAAGACGCCCGGCACCGACCTCAAGGAGGGCGTCCCGACGCTGCCCGTGCTGATGGCGCGGGCGTCGACCGACCCGGGCGACGCGCGCCTGCTCGAGCTGCTCGACCCCGCGAAGTCCGACCTCGCCGGCGACGCCGACCTGCACGCCGAAGCGCTGGGCCTGCTGCGCAAGCACCCGGCAATGGAGGAAGCCCGGTCGTACGTCGTCGCGCGTGCCCAGGAGGCCAAGCAGCTCCTCTCGGTGCTGCCCGAGGGTTCGGTGCGCTCCGCGCTCGAGGCGTTCGCCGACGTCGTCGCGGTCCGCTCCGCCTGACCCCTCCGCCGGTCGAGGCTCGCTGATCGGTGGAGCCTTCCACGGGCTCGGCCGAACCGCTGCCGCACGACCTCGTCAATCTGTAGCAGATCAACTAACTTTGATCGCGATGAGCACCTTGGCCACCAATCAGGACCTCGACCCCGTCGCGCTGCGTCGGGCGTTCGGTGTCTTCCCGACCGGAGTGGTCGCGCTTGCTGCCGACGTCGACGGCGTGCCCGTGGGACTGGCTGCCAGCTCCTTCACCACCGTCAGCCTGGACCCGCCCCTGGTCTCGGTGTCGGTGGCGCACACGTCGAAGACGTGGCCCGACCTGCGCCGCGCCCGGCACTTCGGTGTCACCGTCCTGGCCGATCACCACGGCAACCTCTGTCGCCAGTTGTCGGGCCCGGTCGCCGACCGGTTCACCGGCATCGACCTGACGGTGGCGGACGACGGTGCGGTCACCCTCGACGAGGGACTGGTCCGGTTCTCCTGCTCGCTCTACCGCGAGGTGGAGGCCGGCGACCACGTCATCGTGCTGCTCAAGGTGGAGGCCGTCGACCACGCCGAGCACGGAGCCGAGGGACATCCCCTCGTCTTCCACCGCAGCGGCTTCGGTCGCATCGAACGGTCCGCCTGACCCCCTGACTGTCTCGCGCGGCGGGGCGTGCACCCCGCTTCCGCCGCGCGAGACACCCGCGTGAAGATCAGTCGATGGTCCAGGTGTCGCCGGCGTTGATCAGCGCGGAGAGACGGTCCTCGGCGGTCCCGGTGACCTTGCTGACCGCGTCGCTGACCTGAGCGCGAGCCTGGTCGTCGTACGTCGGCCGCTCGACCTGGCGGAAGATGCCGATCGGGCTGCGGTTGAGGTAGTCGGCCGCGGTGAGCCGGCTGATCGCGAACGCCGTGGACGGGTCCGGGTCGTGCGCGTCGTGGACCAGGACCTGGTCGGCGCTCACCGAGCTAGTGTCGACGACCTCGACGTTGCCCGAGGCCGAACGCACGAGTGCCTTGTCGCCGAGGCCGGCCTCGGCGCGGACGCCGAAGGTGATCGGCTGGCCGTGGACCAGCGGGATGACCGCGTAGTCCTTCTCGCCCTTGTGGTCACCCATGCCCTTGATGGCGTCGAAGGCGCCGTCGTTGAAGATCGGGCAGTTCTGGTAGATCTCGACGAACGACGTGCCGCGGTGGGCGGCAGCTGCGGCGAGCACCGCGGTGAGGTGCTTGCGGTCCGAATCGATGGTCCGGGCGACGAACGACGCCTCGGCGCCGAGGGCCAGGGACACCGGGTTGAACGGGTGGTCCAGGGAGCCGACGGGCGTCGACTTGGTGACCTTCCCGACCTCGCTGGTGGGGGAGTACTGGCCCTTGGTGAGGCCGTAGATCCGGTTGTTGAACAGCAGGATCGTCATGTTGACGTTGCGGCGCAGCGCGTGGATCAGGTGGTTGCCACCGATCGAGAGCGCGTCACCGTCACCGGTGACGACCCAGACCGACAGGTCCTCGCGGGCGGTGGCGATGCCGGTGGCGATCGACGGCGCACGGCCGTGGATCGAGTGCATGCCGTAGGTGTCGAGGTAGTACGGGAACCGGCTGGAGCAGCCGATGCCGGACACGAACACGATGTTCTCGCGGCGCAGGCCCAGGTCGGGCAGGAAGCCCTGGACGGCCTTGAGGACGGCGTAGTCACCGCACCCGGGGCACCAGCGGACCTCCTGGTCGGAGGTGAACTCCTTGGCGGTCTGGGTCACGCCCTCGTCGACGGCGGGAACCAGCTCGGTGCCGGTGCGGGCGCCGGGGAGCGGCAGGTCGATGGTCGTCATCGGGGTCCCCGATCGATTGTTGAGCGGAGGAGCGAAGCGGGGGAGGTCAAGAATCGAGTGGGGTGATTCATGAGACGGGTGCCTCCTCGTGGTCGGCAGGCGGATTGAGTCCGTGTTCGCCGAGGTCGACGTCCTTGCCCTCGGCCTCGCCGACGAGCGCGCCGACGGCTTCGGCCAGCTCGGCCGCCTTCAGCGGGAGGCCGTAGACGTGGTTGTAGCCGATGGCGTCGACGAGGTACTCGGCGCGCAGCATCTTCGAGAGCTGGCCGAGGTTCATCTCGGGGACCAGCACCTTGTCGTAGGACTTGAGGATGGCGCCGAGGTCGTTCGGGAACGGGTTGAGGTGGCGCAGGTGGACCTGCGCGACGTTGTAGCCGGCGCGACGTACCCGACGGCAGGCGGCACCGATCGGGCCGTACGTCGAGCCCCAGCCGATGACCAGGACCTTCGCCTCGCCGGACGGGTCGTCGATCTCCAGGGGCGGGAGGGAGTTGGCGATCCGCTGGATCTTCTCCTGGCGGATCCGCACCATCCGGTCGTGGTTGACCGAGTCGTAGGAGATGTTGCCGTGGCCCTCGCCCTTCTCGAGCCCGCCGATGCGGTGCTCGAGGCCGGCGGTGCCGGGGATCGCCCACGGACGGGCCAGGGTCTCCTCGTCACGCAGGTAGGGCCAGTACTCGTCCGGCTCCCCGCTTCCACCATCAGCGAGGCTCTTCGCCGAGGCGTGGTTGGGCTCGGTGGCGAAGTTCGGGTCGATGACCGGCAGGTCGTCGATCGAGGGGATCGCCCACGGCTCGGAACCGTTGGCGAGGTAGCCGTCGGACAGCAGCATCACCGGGGTGCGGTACGTGACCGCGATCCGGGCGGCCTCGACCGCGGCGGCGAAGCAGTCACCGGGCGACTGCGGGGCGACGATCGGCACCGGGGCCTCACCGTTGCGGCCGTACATCGCCTGCAGCAGGTCGGACTGCTCGGTCTTGGTCGGCAGGCCGGTGGACGGGCCACCGCGCTGCACGTTGACGACCAGCAGCGGGAGCTCGGTCATCACCGCCAGGCCGATCGCCTCGCCCTTCAGTGCGATACCCGGGCCCGAGGTGGTCGTGACGCCCAGGTGCCCGGCGAACGAGGCGCCGATCGCGGCACCCACGCCGGCGATCTCGTCCTCGGCCTGCAGTGTGGTGACGCCGAAGCTCTTGTGGCGCGAGAGCTCGTGGAGGATGTCGGAGGCCGGGGTGATCGGGTACGAACCCAGGAACACCGGCAGGCCCGACCGCACGCCCGCAGCAACCAGGCCGTAGGAGAGCGCCAGGTTGCCGGTGATGTTGCGGTACGTCCCGGACTTCATCTTCGCGGGCTTGATCTCGTACTGCACCACGAACGTCTCGGTGGTCTCACCGAAGTTCCAGCCGGCCTTGAACGCGGCCAGGTTGGCGCCGAGGATGTCGGGCACCTTGGAGAACTTCTTCTCCAGGAACTTCACGGTGGGCTCGGTCGGGCGTCCGTACATCCAGGACAGCAGGCCCAGCGCGAACATGTTCTTGGCCCGCGAGGCGTCCTTGCGGGACAGGCCCCACTCCTTGACGGCCTCGACCGTGATGCCGGTCAGGTCGACCGGGTGGACCTGGAAGTCGGCCAGCGGGTCGTTGACCTCGCCGAGCTGGTCGAGCGGGTTGGCGTCGTACCCGGCCTTGTCGAGGTTGCGCTTGGTGAAGTCGGCCGTGTCGACGATGATCGCCGCGCCCTTGGGCAGGTCGCCGAGGTTCGCCTTCAGGGCGGCCGGGTTCATCGCGACCAGCACGTCGGGGCGGTCACCCGCGGTGAGGATGTCGTGGTCGGCGAAGTGGATCTGGAACGACGACACCCCCGGCAGCGTGCCCTGAGGGGCCCGGATCTCGGCAGGGAAGTTCGGCAGGGTCACCAGGTCGTTGCCGAAGACGGCCGACTCCTGGGTGAAACGGTCACCGGTCAGCTGCATGCCGTCACCGGAGTCACCGGCAAACCGGATGATCACCCGGTCCAGCTGCTTGACCTGCTTGGTCTGGCTCACGCTTCGGTCCACTTCTCTCAACATCAGGCGGCTGCCGCTGGTCGGCGTCGCAGCAGCGACAGGTGAGGACGATTCTAGGTCGAATCTAGAACGTGTTCCACTTTTGGCGGACAGGTGTCCAGTCCTCGCCTGGCTGGCGACGTGCGCAGCGGCCCTCCCACGATAGTCCGCCCGCGCAGCCAGCCCCCCGTGAAGCCAGTTCTTGGGCGGCGGCGCGCCGTGAGGTCGGTCACGTTCTGGACCATTCCATCTCAAACTGCGACCACTATCTCTCTAATGTGTATTATTCCACTCGAGTTTATAGAACCGGCGTGGGGCC
Source organism: Nocardioides sp. CPCC 206348 (assembly GCF_048654705.1). NCBI lineage: Bacteria > Bacillati > Actinomycetota > Actinomycetes > Propionibacteriales > Nocardioidaceae > Nocardioides > Nocardioides sp. CPCC 206348. Next base: position 10,741 of record NZ_JBMCZA010000138.1, on the reverse strand, counting down.
GGCCTGAAGCAAGGAATGGGTGCAATGAAGCGAGTGATCAAGGCTGCGGCCCTGGCAATGACCGGCGCACTGGCGCTGTCTGCGTGCTCGAGCGCAGGCGGCTCGGACAGTGCGGACACCATCGGGATCTACGGCTTCGCCGTCCCGCAGGCCGCCAACGAGGCGATTGCCGACGAGTTCAACAAGACCGACGAGGGCAAGGGCGTCAAGTTCTCCGGTTCGTACGGCGCCTCGGGCGAGCAGAGCCGCAAGGTTGCCGACACCAAGGGCAAGGACGTCGACTACGTCCACTTCTCCCTCGAGGGTGACGTGACCCGCCTGGTCGACGCCGGCCTCGTCGACGAGGACTGGAACGCCGGCCCGAACAAGGGCATCGTCTCCTCCTCGGTGGCCGTCATCGCCGTCGAGAAGGGCAACCCGCTCGGCATCAAGGGCTGGGAAGACCTGACCCGCGACGACGTCAACGTGATCACCGCCGACCCGGCCAGCTCCGGCGCCGCCCGCTGGAACATCCTCGCGCTCTACACCCACGCGCTGGCCCTCGGCCAGACCGAGGCGCAGGCTGACGAGTACCTCAAGAAGGTCTTCGCCAACGTCACCACCTGGGCCGCCAGCGGCCGTGAGGCGACCGAGGCCTTCAAGAAGGGCGTCGGCAACGTGCTCATCACGTACGAGAACGAGGCCATCCTGGCCAAGCAGAAGGGCGAGGACCTCGACTACATCCTCCCCGACACGACGTTCCTGATCGAGAACCCCGGCGCCGTGCTCAAGGACGCCGACCCGGTCGCCAGCGACTGGCTGGAGTTCGTCCTCAGTGACGCCGGCCAGACCGAGTTCGTGAAGAAGGGCTTCCGCCCCGTCGGTGGCCTGGACATCTCCAGCATCGAGGTCGACGGCGCGAACGACCCCGCCAGCCCGTTCCCGGCTCCGTCGAAGAAGTTGTACACGATCGATGAGCTGGGCGGCTGGAAGGCCGTCACCAAGGAATGGTTCGGCAAGGACGGCGAGAAGCTCCGCTTCGACAACCTGTACGCCGAAGCAACGAAGCAGTGACGGAAGTACTCGTCAAACCTGCTGGGCCGGCTCGCACGTCGAGTCGGCCCAGTGGGCTGTTCCGGCTGACACCGGCCTCGGGCATCGGTCTCGGTATTGCACTGGTCTGGTTCAGCGTGCTGGTGCTGCTGCCGCTCGCGGCGGTCGTGGGGGCCGCTGCGGCCGGTGGCTGGGGCGCGTTCTGGAACACGCTGACCGACGCGCAGACCTTCGCTGCGCTGCGGCTCACCGTGATCGAGGCCGGCCTCGTCACGATCGTCAACGGCATCCTCGGGACCGTGGTGGCCTGGGTGCTGGTCCGTGACCAGTTCTTCGGCAAGCGGATCCTGGACGTCGTCATCGACATCCCGTTCGCGCTGCCGACGATCGTGGCCGGCCTCGTGCTGCTGAGCCTCTACGGCCCGGAGAGTCCCGTCGGGATCAACATCGTGAACACCCGCCAGGGCATCTTCCTGGCGTTGCTGTTCGTGACGCTGCCCTTCGTGGTGCGGACCGTGCAGCCGGTGCTGATCGAGCTGGACGCGGACGTCGAGGAGGCTGCGGCCTCCCTCGGTGCCTCGCGCTTCACGACGTTCCGCCGGATCATCCTGCCGAGCCTGGTGCCGGCGATCACGGCCGGCTCGTCGCTCGGCTTCGCCCGCGCGATCAGTGAGTTCGGCTCGCTCGTGCTCATCTCCGGCAACACGCCGTACCAGACCGAGGTCGCCTCGCTGAAGATCCTCAAGTTCATCGAGGGCGACAACCAGGCCGGAGCTGCGGCGGTCGCCGTGCTCCTGCTGCTGGTCGCGATCTTCACCATCGTCGTGCTCGACCTGGTCTCGCGGAGGGTGGCGCGTCGTGGCTGACACATCGACCATCCGCGGTCGCAAGGGCCCGGTCACCTACGTGATGCGGTTCTTCGTCATCGCCTACCTCTCGGTCCTCGTCGTGTGGCCCCTCTACGAGGTCACTGCGCGGACGTTCGCGCCGATCGAACGGGGTGCCGAGGGTGGCATCGCGGCGTTCCTCGAGCGGCTCCAGGACCCGTCGGTGACCTACGCGTTCCAGCTGACCGCGACCTGTGCGTTCTGGGCGGTGCTCATCAACACCGTCTTCGGTGTGGGCATCTCGCTGCTGCTGGTGCGCTACAAGTTCCCGGGACGACGAGTCCTGTCGGTGCTCGTCGACCTGCCGATGTCGGTCTCGCCGGTCGTGGTCGGCCTCGCGCTGGTGCTGGCCTACAGCAGTGGCCAGGGCTGGTTCGGCAGTGCCCTGGAGTCCGCGGGCATCTTCATCATCGGTACGACGCCCGGCCTGATCATGGCCACCGCGTTCGTCAGCCTGCCGCTGGTGGTGCGTGAGATCGTGCCCGTGCTCGAGGAGATCGGCATCGACGCCGAGCTCGCTGCGAGCAGCCTGGGCGCCAGCGGATGGCAGACCTTCCGCCGGATCACGCTGCCCAGCATCAAGTGGGCCGTCGTGTACGGCGTCGTGCTGAGCCTGGCCCGTTCGCTCGGTGAGTTCGGGGCCGTGAAGATCGTCAGCCCCGGCGCCGAGTTCCGCGGCGAGACCGCCACCATCCTCATCCAGAACCGCTACACCAACTACGAGGAGCCGACGGCGTACGCCGCCGCATTCGTGCTCGTGCTCGCCTCTGTGCTGGCCCTCGTCGTCGTGTCGCTCATCCGCAAGCCGGAGGACCACAAGTGAGCATCGAAGTATCCGGGATCAACAAGAAGTACGGCGATTTCATCGCCCTGGAGGACATCAACGTCTCCCTGCCGACGGGCCAGCTCACCGCGCTCCTCGGTCCCAGCGGTGGCGGCAAGTCCACGCTGCTGCGGATCATCGCCGGCCTCGACACGGCCGACAGTGGCTCGGTCGAGATCGAGGGCGTCAACGCGACCCGGCTGCCCCCGCAGAAGCGCAACGTCGGCTTCGTGTTCCAGCACTACGCGGTCTTCAAGCACATGACGGTCGCCAAGAACGTCGCGTTCGGCCTGGAGATCCGCAAGCGCCCCAAGGCCGAGGTCAAGGCCAAGGTCGCCGAGCTCCTCGAGCTCGTGCACCTGTCGCAGTTCGCCCACCGGCTGCCGTCTCAGCTCTCGGGCGGCCAGCGCCAGCGCCTCGCCCTGGCTCGTGCCCTCGCGGTCGAGCCGAGCGTGTTGCTGCTCGACGAGCCGTTCGGTGCGCTGGACGCGAAGGTCCGCAAGGAGCTGCGTGACTGGCTGCGTCGCCTGCACGACGAGGTCCACGTGACGACCGTGTTCGTGACGCACGACCAGGAGGAGGCCATGGAGGTCGCCGACGAGATCGTGGTCATCAACAACGGCCGGATCGAGCAGATCGGCACCCCCGACCAGTTGTACGACGAGCCCGCCAACGACTTCGTGATGGGCTTCCTCGGCGACGTCACCCGGCTCGGCAACGTTCGCCTCCGTCCGCACGACATCGAGCTGGCCCTGTCTCCGGCCGTCGCGCCGGGCACGCCGCCCGCTTTCGCGGGGACGATCGTCCGTTCGCTGCGGGTGGGCTTCGAGGTGCGGCTGACGGTCGACGTCGAGGGCCAGGGGGAGACCACGCAGGTCGTCCTGTCCCGCACGCACGCGCGGGCGCTCGAGCTGGACGCCGGTACCCGGGTCTGGTTGCGCCCCGCCACCGGCGCCACCTCGGTGCCGGTGCTGGGAGTCGCTTCCGCCTGAGCAGTGACCCAACGCCAAGGGCGTACGCCCTAGTCTGGGACCCGTGAGCTATCTGCGAGCGACACGGGTCCTGGGCTGGCTGCTCGCGATCGCGGTGCTGGTGTCGGTCGTCCACTACATCGACAACTACGTCAACTACGACGACTACCCGGTGCCCGCATCGGACAGCTCGCTGCCCGTGCCGTCGGCCGCCCTGGTCGCCTTCGGCTGGTTCCTGTTCACGGCCTTCGGTGCCATCGGGCTGTTGCTGTGGTTCCGGCGCCACATCACCACGGCTGCCATCGCCCTGACCGGTTACTCACTGTCGGGGCTGGTCGGCATCGCGCACTACACGATCCCGGGCGCCACCGACATGGTCTGGTGGCGCCAGGCGCACGTCATCGCCGACATCATCTGCGGAGTCGCGGTCCTCGCCTTCGCCCTGTGGGCGGCGCGCAACTCCAGTGAGCTCATTCCGCCGGGTTCCCAGCCTGCCCGGACCGCGCCAGGGACTCAGCGCGCTTCTTGAGCCCCTCGGCGTGACGGCGGAAGCCGTCGGCCACGCGGCCGGGGCCGGCCAGCTTCACGAGCGGGCCGCTGAACTCCTCGACCGTCGTGTACGACGTCGGGCCACCCGGTCGCTGTGACAGGCGTTGGTGCCGCACACCGCGCACGAGGCCGAGCTTCGACGGCAGGCCCTCGTAGACGTAGGACATGAGGGCGGTCGTCGTACCGCTGGCCGGGTCGGTGGTCGGTCCGTCCAGGGCGGTGATCCGCTCGGGGGAGCGGGTCTTCTTCCCGTCGGCCCAGACCACGTGCAGCACGATCGGGTTGCCGACCTGTGCGGGCACGGCGGTCTCGGCGCGCTCCACGAACGGGTTCCACTCGCCGTAGCGGGCGGTGTCGGTCATGACGTCCCACACCACGGCGAGGGGGGCGTCGATCTCGATCTCTGCTGCGGGGTCCATGGCGCCATGGTGGCGGAGCCGTCAAGCCCCGGCCTTGACTCGGACAACGTATGTCGTAGTAAACTACGACAAATATTGTCTAGGTTTGGAGGACGGAATGAAGGTCGTGATCTTCGGCGCCGGCTTGATCGGCAGCCAGCTCCAGGTGCATCTCGCGGGCGCCGGTCATGACGCGGTCGCGCTCGGTCGTGAGGCAGGGATCGACACCACCACGGGCCAGGGGATCGGCGAGGCCGTCGCCGGCGCCGATGTCGTGGTCGACCTGACGAACTCGCCGTCCTGGGCCGACGACGACGTGCTGGCGTTCTTCCGCGACTCGACGCGTCACCTGCTCGCAGCGGAGGCCGAGGCCGGCGTCGGGCACCACGTGATCTTGTCGATCGTGGGCGCCGACCGGCTCACCGAGGCCGGCTACATGCGGGCCAAGCTCGCCCAGGAGGCGGGCGTCCGGGAAGGCACGGTGCCGTACACGATCGTGCGGTCCACCCAGTTCTTCGAGTTCATCGACGGCATTGCCGAAGCGGCCGTCCAGGGCGACGTGGTCCGGGCGACGCCGGGGCGCCTGCAGCCCATCGCATCGAGCGACGTCGTCGTCCGGCTGGCCGAGATCGTGACGGGAGCGCCGGTCAACGGGACCGTCGAGATCGCCGGACCGGAGGCGCTGGGCATCGACGAGCTGGTGCGGCGCCGCTTCTCGTCGACCGGTGACGCCCGGGCGGTGGTCAGCGACCCCGAGGCGGGCTACTTCGGCGCGTTGCTGGACGACGCAGCCCTCACGCCGACCCCGGGCGCGGATGCCTGGATCGCCCCGACGACGCTGGACCGGTGGCTTGCGGACCACGCCTGATCCGTCACGCGTCGCCTGCGAGGATGGTCCTGCCGTCGCCGATCGACGGCCCATGACGACAGGACCGTCCTCGAGGGGGTGACGACGTGAAGCTCTCCGCCGGTGTGGAGTGGGCGCTGCACTGCTGCGTCGTCCTCAGCCAGGCCGAACATCCCGTGCCCAGCTCGCGGCTCGCCGCGCTGCACGGTGTGTCGAAGACCTATCTCGCCAAGCACCTGCAGGCGCTCGCGCGCGCCGGGATCGCGCAGCCCACTGAGGGTCGTGACGGCGGCTACGTGCTGCTGCGTCCGGCGTCGGACATCACGCTGCTCGACGTCGTCCAGGCCATCGATGGTGACGAGCCGGCGTTCCGCTGCACCGAGATCCGCCAGCAGGGCGAGCTCGCCCTCCCGCCCGAGGAGTGCCGCACTGCCTGTGGGGTCGCGAAGGCGATGGCCACGGCGGAACGCGCCTGGCGGACGTCCCTGTCGGGGACGACCATCGCCGACCTGGCGGCGACCATCGACACCTCGGGTCTCCAGCAGGTCCTGCAGGCCTGACCTCGACCAGGCCGGGTGCATGCGGAGCGGCCCTGCGGGTAGTGCTCGAGAGTGAGGGGCGCTCAATGAGGCTGCGGACTGTTTCGTGCCAGCAGCCAGGCTGGCGCAGGACCAGGCACGGGCGTGGGTTCCGTTACCTGGATGCGCAGGGCGAGCCACTCCCAGCGGCAGACGTCGAACGGATCCGGGACCTCGTCATCCCGCCGGCGTGGACGGACGTCTGGATCTGTCCGCACCCGCGAGGCCATCTGCAGGCGGTCGGGACCGACGAGGCCGGCCGTCGTCAGTACCTCTATCACCCGAGCTGGCGCGAGCAACGCGACCTGGAGAAGTTCGAGCGGGTGCGCACCCTGGCCGTGACGTTGCCCGGACTGCGCCGGAAGCTCCGCCACCAGCTGGTCGCGCCACCGGGCGACGACGAGGTCGAGCGCCGCAGGATCCTGGCAGTCGGCGTGCGCTTGATCGACCTGGGTTGCTTCCGTCCGGGGTCCGACGGGTCGGCGGAGGAGTTCGGCAGCCACGGGCTCACCACCCTGGAACGACGTCACCTTCGTCGCGAGAAGGACCGTCTCGTGTTCCGCTTCGTGGGCAAGGCCGGCATCGACCACGAGGTGACCGTCGACGACGGCACCGTCATCACCGCACTGGACGCGGCGAGCAGGCGACCGGCCGGTGCCCGCCTCCTGGCGTCGAAGGTCGGCTCGCGGTGGCAGCCGGTCGCCGCCGACGAGCTGAACGAGCACATCCGCACGCTGACCGGCCTCGACGTGACTGCGAAGGACTTCCGTACGTGGCACGCGACGGTCGCCGCGGCCGTCGTACTCGCCCAGGAACCGCACCCCGGTTCGAGGACGGCGCGAGCCCGGCGGGTGCGCGAGGCCGTGGTGGCAGCCTCGGAATTGTTGGGGAACACGCCGACGGTTGCCCGGTCGGCGTACGTCGACCCCCGGGTCATCGACCTCTTCGACTCGGGGACCGTGCTGGACCCGGTCCCGGGCGGACCCGACGCGCTCGACCGTGCGGTTGCCCGGCTCCTTGACGATCACGCGTGACCGTGAGCCTGTGGGTTGGTTGGTGAACCCTGCGTAACTTGTTGCGTGCGGGGGAGTTGGGGGTTCGCATCCAGGTGGCCACCCCGGCCGCTCGGGCGGCGATGGAGGACTTGGATGTCTCGACGTATCTGGCTGGGCTCGATCACCTCGACGGCCGCGATCGGTCTTGTTGCGGCCATGACGTCGGGAGCCCTCGCGGCGTCCCCGGCGCAGGGTGTCGCGGTGCTCGAGGAGCCGGTGGCCACCCACACGGTGACGCTGGACCTGACGGGTGACACGTGGGTGAGCAACATCGGCCAGACCGCGAGCCAGGCGACGTCGCCGGAGCTGCGGGTGGGCTCGGCCAACCTGGGGATCACCAAGGCGCGTTCCTACCTCGACTTCGACTACTCGGCACTCGCTGACATCCCCGCGGACGCGGTGGTGCAGAGCGCGGCCCTGACACTGTCCAACTTCGAGACCGGGTCCTGTGCAGGATCGGCGATCAAGGTGTCGCGGGTCACCGGCCTGTGGACGGTCCCGGGCCTGACGTGGACCAAGCAGCCCACGGTCACCACGACGGGCGCCGCGACCTCGGTGAAGTCCTACGGCGCGACCGGCTGCCCCACGGAGGGTGTTGTCGCGTTCGACGCCACCGCGATCGTGAACTCGTGGCTGAGCGGCGGGGCCCAGCGCGGCGTCCAGGTCGCAGCGGTCCAGGAGGGCGCGAAGACCGGTTTCCGCAAGTACCGCTCCGCGGAGAACGGTGTCGCCACCAAGGCGGCGACGATCACCGTCACCTACAACTCCTACCCGGCCACGCCGGAGGAGCTGGCCATCGAGCCCGAGTCCGAGGTGGTCGGCCTCGTGCCCTCGCTGGCCCCCACGTTCTCCGCCGAGCTCTCTGACCCCGAGGGCGACGCGGTGCACGCCCTGTTCGAGGTCCGCAAGGGCAACAACGTCCTGGCGCCCCTGGTCTGGAGCGGCGCGAGTGAACCGGTCGCCTCGGGCGAGACGGCCAGCGCCACCATGCCTGCGGGCGTGCTGCTCGACGGCACCATCTACACCGTGCTGGTCCACGCCCACGACGGCACGTTGAAGAGCAAGGCCAAGATCTACAAGGTCTTCAAGGTCGACGTGACCGCCCCCGAGGTCACGATCACCTCCGACACGCTCACCAACGGGCAGTGGACCAACCCGACCCCGGCGTCGGCCAAGGTCACCCTCAACGGCTCCGCCGACACGGCCGGCTTCTACCTCACCGTGGACGGCCAGGAGGCCCCTGCTGTCGGTGCGAACGCTTCGGGTGACTACGCCACGACCATCACGCCCACCGCCGGTTGGCACACGTTCGAGGTCACGCCGGTCGACAAGGCCGGCAACCTGGGCGCGACCGTGACGTTCAGCTACGGCACCGGTGCACCGACCTTCACGGCGCCGTCGGTGTGGGAGAGCTCGACCGCGGACTTCGCCGTGTCGGTCGACGCCCCGGCCGGCGCCACGGGTGCCACCCTGCAGTGGCGGGTCTGGGGCCAGGGAGCCTGGCAGACGGCCACCAAGGTCGACAAGGGCGAGGCAGCCTGGGACGGCGCCGTCACCACCGACGGTGGCCGTGCCACCACGGGCCTGCTCACCTGGCACGCCGCGCTCGAGGCGCCCGCAACCCGCCCCCTGGCGCTCCAGGTCCGCGCCTGCTTCACCTACGCTGCCGGGCCCTCCTGCACCGCTGAGCGGTTCGTCGTCCTCGACGAAGAGGACTGACCCTCAGCCGACACGGACCGAGGAAACGCAGAACCGCCCCGAGGATCGATCCCGATCCTCGGGGCGGTCTTGCTTGCCCGGACTGCTTGTGCGCAGACGGTCAGCGGTAGTTGGTGAACTGGACCGCGAAGTCGAGGTCCTGCGACTTCACGAGCGCCTGCACGGCCTGCAGGTCGTCGCGCTTCTTGGACGAGATGCGGAGCTCGTCGCCCTGGATCTGGGCCTTGACGCCCTTGGGGCCCTCGTCGCGGATCAGCTTCGAGATCTTCTTGGCGTCCTCGGAGGTGATGCCCTCCTTGAGCACGATGTCGATCTTCGACTGCTGTCCCGACTGGCGCGGCTCGGAGGCGTCGAGGATCTTCAGCGACTGGTCACGCTTGATCAGCTTGTCCTGGAAGACGCTGAGGACGGCGCTGGCGCGGTCGTCGGCGGACGCGGTGATCTCGATCGCCTGGTCGCCCTTCCACTCGATGGTCGCGCCGGTGCCCTTGAAGTCGAACCGGGTCGCGATCTCGCGGGCGGCCTGCCCGAGGGCGTTGTCGACCTCCTGGCGGTCGATCTTGCTGACGATGTCGAAGGAGGAATCGGCCATGGTGGTCACCTGCGCTGACTGTCGGAAGGGGATGGTGCGGTTTTCTGTGGAACGCCGTGCTGCGCTATTGTTTCTCGTCGTTGCCGACCATCCAACACAGGGCTGTTCCATAGGCGTGGAACGGGGTCGGGGACAAGCCAGGCAGATTGCCCGAGTGGCCAAAGGGAGCTGACTGTAAATCAGCCGGCAACGCCTACGTAGGTTCGAATCCTGCATCTGCCACGGCAACAGAACGAAGCCCGGCCTCCTGAGAAGGGGGCCGGGTTTCGGCGTTTCCGGGATGGTCCGAACGGGTCATGTGCGATGGCGGATCCGGGGTTAGCGTGGCTCGCGGGGAGGGGTCCCACACGACCCTGGAGTGATCATGCCCGTGCTTGCCCCTTCCTTGCCGACCTCGGGATCGCGTCGATTGCCGCTCGTCGCCGGCGCACTGACCCTGTTGTTGCTTGCGTTCGGCCTGACCGGCGCGACGGCGACGTCCGGTACGACGGGCGTGGCGATCACGCCGTTGGCGCCGGTCAAGGTCATCACGGGTGCTGCGTCGGTGCAGCCCGGCAAGACGTATGTGTTCGTGGCGAGCGGCGGTACGACGACCGTGCCCACCAACGCACTGGTGGTGGAGCTGGCGATCACGGCCAAGGGCACCAAGGCGGGCACCCTGTCGTTCGCTCCGCTCGGGGAGCCGGGCAATGGTTCGCCGACGGCGGTGGCGTGGGCTGCGGGTGGTTCGAGTGTGGGAACCGTTCGGGTCAACGTCGGCAACTCGAACAAGGTCGTGGTGACCAACTCGAGCCTTGGTGTGGCAACGGTGGGGGTCAAGATCACCGGGTACTCCACGTTGGTGTCCGCTGCCGGCATCAGCGGCGTGGGCGGCACGAACGGTCAGGTGCTGACCAACAACGGGGACGGAACGGCCGCCTGGAAGGCGCTGCCCGCGCCGCCCGCGGTCCCGGTCGTCCTCAAGGCGGCCGTCACGGGGAGTGGAGCCGTGGTCCTCGGGTCGGTGACCGCGACGAAGAACTCCACGGGCCGCTACACCGTCACCTTCCCTCGAACGCTTGCAGGCTGCGCCGTCAGCGGGACGGTCGGCACCTACAACGGGGGCTCCTTCTTCAACGGTTCCGTGATCAAGGTCAGCTCCTTCGCGGCCTCCCCGGATGTCAACGTCTTCATCGACCGAGGTGACACCGTTGTCCCTCGCGACAGCGACTTCCTCCTCACCGTCATCTGCTGAGGCGTTTCGTCGTCGGTGCTTGACTGGCGTCCATGAGTCACGACCTGGTCCACCCG
>NZ_JBMCZA010000137.1:589-10533 GCF_048654705.1 Nocardioides sp. CPCC 206348 | reverse complement strand
GTACTTGTCCGACAGCAGCCCCACCTCGTGTGTGACGAACTCATAACAGAGCTTCACGCGCGTGACGTCTCTTGCCGCAACGAGCAAGCACGCCAAGACCTGACTGCGGAACCCGTCGCCGCCGTGATTCTCGATTTGATTCGTGTTCTTGCTGACGTCGGCCGCTCATCGGCCTACGCGCACCTCATGCGGATCGCAGCGGCCCTGAGTCCGACGGAGGAAGTCGCCCTTAGGAACGCCCGGGCATTGAGCAGCTTCTTGATGCTCAGGCGACGGGACGTACGCGCAGGAAACTCAGCAAGGTCGAGCGTCGACAAATGGGCTGTACTCGTTGCCGACTTCGTCGAACTAACGTCTGTCTCGGCTTTGGCGACGCTCTCGCCTGACTATCAGCGTGGCCCTCGCCTCGACGACGTCATCTCACAAACAGTCGAGGCCTTCGGCACCGAACTGACCAGGGACGGCGATCCGCTCGCTGCACTTAGGCGCCTGTCCGAGGAAGATGCGGTTCGTGTACTCACCATCCACAAGTGCAAGGGCCTTGAGTTCGAGAAAGTCATCGTGCTCGGAGTTGAGCACGAACTCTTCTGGGGAGACGTGGACTCCAACCGAGCTGAGTTCTTCGTCGCAGCCTCCAGGGCGAAGAACGAACTGATACTCACAACTGCGGCAACCCGAGCGCGCCCTCCGGCGGCTGCTGGTCGGTGGGACGTGAACAGGCACGCTAATCAGGAGTTCCTGCGCTATGCATTCGAGTAGGCCGAAAGCGCGCCAAGTCGGTAGTCGTGCCCACGGCATGTCAGGCGCCGCAGACTGTAGGTCTTGATCTGTGGCGAGACGCTCAATGCGGCTCATCGCTAGGCCGCGCGAGATTGGTCCGCGGCGTTTCAGCGCGTCTACGTAACGTCGGACCCGCACAAACGCGCCGAGTTGAACACGTCTGCGGAAGGGACTGCTGCGCGACTCGGTGCCAGCAGACCTAGCCCAATCTGCCGCGTTCACTCCCGGCGCATCTCGACTCGACGCGACGCTAAGGGTTCGGTGTCCCTACCGTGGTCACCATGTCCGAAACGCGCATCCTTCACGATGAGATCTGCCCGAAGTGCCAAAGCCCAATCCGGGTCCACGAGAGTGTCATTGCGAATACCCGTAGGCGAGCCGTGGTTCGCAAGGAGTGTTCACGAGGCTGCGTGCTGCTCGCGTCCGACCTTGAAGAAGCCTGAGCAACGTAGCGTCAGTATCCCCCGCGGCGCCTCCTCGTTCAGCGTCGATCCACCGCTAGCCGGACGCATCCGGATGTGTCGACATGCCGAACATGTCGGAACGGCCAGAATAGGTGCGCGTCCGTGGCGGTTTCTCGCACGGGCTTTGAGAGGCTAGGCCGAGTCGATCCCATGACCGACCGAGCGAAGCAGCGAGGAGCGCACGTGTCCGAGGACGAGTTCCGCTACCTATACGAGCGGCTGGACTCAAGCCAGTTCCAGCAACTCGTTTCAGCACTTCTCGCGCACAAGTATCCCGACTTCCGGGCCTTCCCAATCGGACAAGCCGACGGCGGACGCGACGGGATCATCGAGGACGTCGACAAGGTCATCGTCTTCCAAGACAAGTGGTCCAAACGTGGTCGCGAGAAGGACCCGGTCAAGTGGCTCTCGGCAGCCATCGAGGGCGAAGAGGCGAACATTCGGGCCCTCGCAGCCAAAGGCGCACAGCGCTACGTCCTGGTTACGAATCTCGAAGGCACCTCAATGCGTGACAAGGGCCAGATGGACAAGCTTGATGTCGCGTTGCGCAAGTACGAAGCCGACTTTGAGATGCCTCGCATGGAGTGCGTGTGGCGCCCGACTCTGAACGCCTGGGTCAGTGGCGCGCCTTCCGAAGTGACTTGGGCATTCGCCGACATGCTCGCCGGGTGGGACCTCATCCGGTATCTGGTCAGCGAGTTCGTGGGAGCGAATAGCGACACCCGCACCCGCCGCGTCATCAGAAAGATCGCCGAAGTCGCTTGGAAAGAAGACGAGAAACTTAAGTTCTCTCAGCTTGCCATCGGCAAGCACCGCGTGACCGACCTGTACGTCGACGTTGGCGCACGACAACTGCACGCCCCGGTACCGCCGGGTACGCGCCGCAATACCCGGGAACAAGCGGCTGGCGGCGTGTTGCCCAGCGTTTCGGCCCACGTGACCAGCAGCATCTTGCCGTTCACCCTCGTGCTCGGGGCTCCCGGACAAGGCAAGTCCACCTTGACCCAGTACCTATGCCAGTCTCACCGCGCCGCATTTGTCTCGGACGCGGTCGCCAAGGCCGGCCTCCTCACGCTCGCCGAGGACCAGGTCCGGTTTCCCATCCGCGTCGAGCTCGGCATGTACGCAGCATGGTTTGAGGGCGAGGACGTCTTCGAGGAAGAAGCAGCCAAGACGAAGCGGAAGTCGCTAAAGAACGGTTCCATCGAGATGTTTCTCGCCGAGGTGTTCGCTCGCGCGACTGGCGACGACAAGGTCGACGCCAGTGTCGTCGACCAGCTTCTCAATCTTGTGCCGGCCCTCATCGTCTTCGACGGGCTTGACGAGGTCGGCAACATCGCGGCTCGCACCCGAGTGGTCAAGGAGATCGAACGCTTCTGCGCAGCAGGGTCGGCCTATGCCACACGACCCAGAGTCCTCGTGACCTCACGACCCAACGCCACCGAACTTCCCGAGCCCTCCGAGGATACGTTCGAGGTTCTCGCCCTCGAGCCGTTCACTGACAAGCAGATCGCGACCTACATGCAGAGGTGGTGCGCCGCCAACGACCTCAAGTCCACCGAAGGGCGCCGGGTCCGCAAGGCGTTCAAGGCACGCGCCGAGGAGGCCTACATCGGGGAGTTGGCCAGCAATCCGATGCAGCTGACCATTCTGCTCGACCTTCTCAACCGAGACGGAGAGGCCGCACCAACCCAGCGTACCGATCTGTACGACAGCTACGTGGATTTGCTGCTCATACGGGAAGCGAACCGGCACCCGAAGAGCGTCAAGAATCATCAGGGCGATCTGCGAGATATCGTTCCATTCCTGGGTTGGTACATCCAGTCGCGCAGCGAAGAGCACAACCTGTCGGGTCGGATGTCGAAGACCGAGGTCGAGGCCGCGATGACGCACTTCCAGAGCACCTACGAGAAGCCGACCGCAATCATCGACGAACTTCTCGGCGCCGCATCGGACCGACTCTGGGCGCTGACGAGCAAAGAGCAGGGCACCTACGAGTTCGACATCCAGTCCCTCCGGGAGTACTTCGCTGCCAAGTTCCTGTACCGGTTCGCGGGCGAGGAGAACACTTCCTTCGACCGCACCGACGTTCTCCGCGCACTCCTGTGCCGCCCGTACTGGTTCAACACAGCACGCTTCTACGGCGGGAATGCGGACACCACGGACCTGTATGTCCTTGCAGGTGGCATCGCGGAGGCAGTCGAGGACAACCCAGACACGCAGACTCTGATAGCCGCATGGACCTTGATGACCGATGGAGTGTTTAACGGTCGGCCGAAGCAGGCCAACCAAGCTCTGCGCGCTCTCCTGCAAGACGGCAACATTCCGGCACTGCGCTACGCGCTGCGTCGCCGCCAGATCGTTCCGTTGCCTGGCTTACCCACGCCCGCGCCTGAGAACCCCGTCTGGTCCGAGCTCATCGGTATCATCAGCGAACATCCACAAGATCCGCGTGGTCTGCGCGCTGTCCGCGCTGTCCATGAACTTCTGAACTCTGCCAGCGAGTTCGGCGACTGGTGGCGCGCGAAGCTCGCCCATGAAGTCGGTACCGACCGCGAGCACGACTGGCTGCGACTCGGCACCGTGTTCGAGTCCGGCAACGGCCCCGTCGACGGGCCAGTGCTCGACCGCATCGACCTGGCCGATGATGGCGTTCAACTGTTCCTCAACGCCGGCCTCGCACCCACCCGGGGAAGCGACCTCGAAGCTGAACTGATCGCAGAGGTCTTGGACGGGCAGGCGCAAGTCGTCCGCTCGACTCTCTCGCATCCGGCCCGCGTAGCGGCAGTACTTTCACCGCGAGCGTTCTTCGCCTCATCAGACATGGGATTTGCTGACTCCGGAGACGGCGCTGCTCGGATACGAACCGAGGTGCTGCGAGGGCTGGGACGGGTTCACTCGCCGTTCGAGACGATCGCGAAGGAGCGGATTTTCAAGAAGGGGGAGAAAGGGTCGACGTTCCCATGGGCGAAAACGGCGACGGCGCTGTTCGACGAAGTCGGCCACTGCTGGCTCTCGTCGGCAATCGCAATCGTGGGCGCAGCGCACCCACACCAGGTCGCAGCGACCGTGTTCAGCGGTACTGCCGCGTTCGGCACCAGCCACCACCCCGCAACCTTGTTGCGCGAGAGCCGTGCCCACGCAGACGACCTCGCTTGGTGGCAGAGCCAATTGGTCGCTGCCGACAACGACATGTGGCGCGCCGAGTGGGCATTTGCGCTCTGGGCAGTCGCCAGCGTCGCAGTCCTCGATAATCTCCTACACACCTGGGAATCAGTTGTCGGAAACTTGCCACCGAAACGGCATACCGCCTTGGACCAGAGCATCAACATCGTCAATCACCGACAAATTCTTCGCGACAGGCCCATCACCACTACACCGCAGAGCGGCATTACCGAGCGGCTCATTCGCGCGCGAGCCGGCGAGCCTGCACGAGGCGGATCCACATTGCCGGGCGCCGACCACCCGCCGCCACTAGCCATCACTGCACGAGAAGAGAAGTGGCTACTGGTCGACCGGACGGCGAAAGTCACATATCGCTAGTTCACGGATTGCTCCGCTTCCGGCAGAACATTCGGAACTGCCGCGAAGAGTGCGTCATTTTGCCGCGATACAGCCACTTCGTCAGCACCAGCGCACCTCCCGAACCAGCGCCTCAGCCTCGTGATTCAGTCGACGTTCGCGCCGGCCTTGATCGGCGCGAGGGAGGTGCGGCGCATCTCAGAAGTCCACTCGGCCACCTCACCCTCGTGCCAGAACCACTCGCCACGGTCCCGGTATGCCGAGAATCGCTGATGCAGGTCGGCCTCGCAGTCGTACGGAATTGTGAACAACAGCTCGAACGGGCCAATCACCATGCCGTCAGGCATCGTTGCCCCGCCATTCTTGAGCGACTTCAAGCGAGACGGGATGTCAGCTGACTTCCCGATTTTCACCCAACGGCCGCGTTCAATGACGTAGACGTGAGAAACCGGGCGAGGCCGGGCCGCGACAGGGGAGAACGGCTCCTCCGGGTTCGCGGCGGCGTACTCGGCGAGCGCAGTGTCGCTCATCAAGGGGCCGTCTCCGTCGATGACAGCAATCGCGGCCACGGCGATGCCGCCCGCCTCGTCGATCATCCCGTCGGCTGCCTGGTCCGCGTGGCTATCGCACAACCAGAACGTCCCGCCGCCGTACCAGTCGCCATTGTTGTCTCGGGCCGGATTGCGACGACACATCTGCTCCTCGCGGGCGTCCCACGCCCCGCACCTCACGCCGGCCACGACCTGCACCCACACGGACGGCTGCTCAGCCTGGGGGCCGTTCACGGCCTGGTCCTTCACGTGGCTGACCGTAGACCTTCGCGCCGACACAATCCTTCGGCAGCATCGTTGGCGAAGGCAGGTTCGTCGCTGAGCGCCTCTCCGATCAGGCCACCATTGCGACGGGGCAGACGGTCACTCCCTTCGTTCGTGCGGCCAGCTGCCGCGAGATTCCACAGGCAATCTCACAGGTCGACAGACGTCCGCCGAAATCGCTGCCAGACCGGGATGTTCCCGACTGCGTCAGATCGCCGCGATCACGCCGCCGACGCAGACCGACTCCACGATGTTGTCGGTGCGCCTACCCTCCGATGGGTGAGCGAAGGTGCTTCTTCCGCCGCGACCGACACCTCGTCCTCCTCGAGTGCCAGGCCGACAGAGCTATCGACGCAACAAGTTAGGTCGCCGAAAGTGTGTGGAGGGGCTCATCCGAGGTCTTCCGCATCGTTCACAACTGGTCCTAGATTGACCCACGAGGTTTCGGTCCGCTCGGCGTCAGGCGTGCAGCTGACTGAACTGCGTCGTTCAGGCTTTTCTGGAAGTTGCACTTCTGGTTTGGAGGACACACGTGGACGAGCGTTCGGAGTTGTACTCCGCGGACGAGTTACTTGACGGGTTCTCGACTGGTGGGTTTACCGGCACATGGGACTTCGGGATATTCCGCGAGTTCATGCGCACCGGTGGGGCGGCGCCCGGTTCGGCAGCGCGCCGGAAGCAAGCTCTGCACGACGCGACAATCTCGGATGCGCTGATGGGGTACTTGCTGAGCGAGTTGCCTTTGGTGGGAATCATGGGAGGTCACAAGGTGCACCGCGACTCGCCGGCCTATCGAGCTGTCGCCGAGTTGACCAATACCCTTGCTGGGGAATTCCTTGTCGCGAGTGGTGGTGGGCCAGGAGCGATGGAGGCTGCGCACGTGGGTGCCGCGGCCCCTGATCTCGAGACTGTCGATCGTCTCATTAACCGACTCAGCGCTGAGCCCGAGCTCCCTCGACTCATCGACATCGTTGACCGTGGCGGGAATGTCATTGGCACCCCTGAGACGTTGGCCGCTGCCGAGCGGTGGCTTGCTGCCGGCATCGACGCGCGGTCGTTGCTCAAGGAGGTCCGCCCAAGCCTGGCGATTCCGACCTGGCTGTATGGGCAAGAGCCCACGATGCCGTTTGCCACCGCTTATGCCAAGTACTTCCACAACAGCATCCGCGAGGAGGCGCTGGTTAAGCAGTCGGCCGCGGGAATCATCTATGCACGCGGCGGCGGCGGCACACTTAGGGAGATCTTCCAGGACGTCGAAGAGAACTACTACGCCCCTAGCGCTAATGCGTTCACACCCATGATTTTCTTCGATCCCGAGGGCTATTGGCAGCGTGACTTCGGCGGGACTGCTGATGGCATTGACCTCGACGACCTACTGCGCAGGATCATCGTTAAGGCTCGTGCCGGCACAGGAGACGCTAACCAGTGCTTGGCGAAGATCCATTTCACCACTGATGTCGATGAGGTTCTTGAAGCACTGCGAGCCCACCGGGGCGTTGCCCGCCAGAACCTCGAACTGATGTCCGCTGGCGGCGCTGGCGACCTCTTCCGTGCGCTACTCCGATAGACCGGTCTGCTGTACAGACAGGTGACGCTACATGCGTCTATCCGCCGCGTATGCCCGCAACGGCAAGCGGGCACTCAGGCCAATGAGCGCGCGCGACACCATGCCAGTGGTCACCGGTACCGTCCTGGACGTGGTCTATCTCCTTCACCTCAACGGTCCGCCAGGAATCGGCAAGTCCACGATCGCCAGGCGATATGCCGAAGAACACCCCGGTGTACTGAACTGCGACATAGATGCTCTTCGGACCCTGATCGGCGGGTGGTCGGACGACTTTCTGAAGGCTGGGGCTCTCATCCGTCCCGCGGCGATGGGAATGATCGAGGGCTACTTGGACAGCGGCCACAATGTAGTGCTCCCTCAGTTGCTGATCCATCCTGCCGAGGTCTCGCTGTTCGAGGCGTGCGCTGTTCGGACCAACGCGCGATTCATCGAGCGTTTCCTAATGGATGGCTGTGAGCGATCCGTGGCGCGGTTCCACCGCCGCGGTGAAACGGACCCTGACAACCCGTGGCACTCTCAAGTCCAAGCCATAGTCGCTGCACAGGGTGGCGACGAGGCGCTTCGCCAACGGCACTCGGCGCTTCAAGCGTTGCTGGACCAACGTCCCGACGCGATGCTCGTTCAAAGCGCGGAGGGAGACGTGGAGGCCACCTATCAGCGACTGGTTGCCTCACTCGCCTGAATACCCGCCCGTTCCTGCCGCTGTCGGAGATGCGCCCTGCAAGCCGCAAAGCGCGCACCCGAACATGACCCAATCCGCCGCGAATCGCCGGCGAGCGCCGGGCACTACGCCGACCCACCGGAACCCTTGATGGACGCCGTTCGCCGCCCGAGCGACTGAAGGTCTCACCCAAGTCACGCTCATCCACGGCAGCTCGGGCGAAGACTCAGTCTTCGCGTGTGCTCCAGTGCGCCTTATAGATGCTCATGTTGTGGAACCCGTCCCACTCGGGGCCGTTGATGCCGGTAGCCACCGTTAGCAGCACCTTGGGCGCTGGCGTCACAAAAAGCTCAAGCGACTCTTCGAGCTCGTCGCGAATCTGTTCCAAGTCCGCGTCCGTCTCCGCGTTCTGCTCCAGGACACAGGCGTGAAGGATGATGCGGTCGTATCCGATCTCGACGTTGAGCGCGTCGACGTTCTGCCTGATCAGACAGACACTGGCTTGCCCCGCGAGGTAAAGCACGAGATGTTCCCACGCATCGTCACCAGAGAATGAGAGACGGCGCGACCTCCGCTTGCCCGGGTCAGGGCGGAGTCGGGGAGGACGCGACATGGCTCAGAGGGTGTCACATCGCTTGACTTGGCCTGATGCAAGTCCCGCCAAGACGTGCAAGTGCACTCTCCCTCGATGATCTGCGACCGAATCAGTGACAGCCGGACCTAATGCATTCCGCGCATAAGCAGCCCGGATTCCGGAGAGTCGGGTGCGAGGACACCCAGAACTGAGCGGTCATCCGACCCTGGCACTTCTGGCTGCTGCCTCCACCGCGCTTCGGCGCTTGCGCTGATGATTCCTCGCCGAAACGACCTCGCACCCGTCGTGGCTGTAGGCAAGGCACTCGAATCGATCAGGATCTGCGGAGTCGCAGTCGCCGTGCTGGCGGTCGACTCTGGTCAACCCGCCGCATGGTGATCGGCGCCGGTTCTTGGTCGTCAAGGAGTTCCCGCAACGCCCCGAGGTCGTCCCGAATGTCCGTCCCTGTGAGGTACTCCTCGTACTGACGCAACCCATCAAGAATGTCGGCGTCCACTTCAGTGGAAAGCACTTGGCGGACGTAACCCAGGACGACCTCCATGTCCTCCATCCACGCCATGACACTCCGCGACGTCCACCGCGACAGGCCGTCGAAGCGGTAGCACGCCATCACTTCGTCGGAGTCTGCGCTCATCACGGCCGCGAGCTCCGTTTCGTTACGTGGTTGCCGGAACACGAACTCTCGTCCGTAGTGGTCGTAGGCGATGTTGTCCGGTGCACTGAGTCGACCGGTCATGCAGGTGTCGCCGGACACCGACCAGACCAGACCCGGGACGGTGAGGACTGTTCGTTCGTCCCAGTCCCCAGGCGGCTCTTCGAGCTTCGCTTCAAGCCCCGCTTGCGCGCTCGGATGAGTGTTGCCGAGGGCAGCGCTGGCAGCGACTTCGCGGATCGTCGCACGATCAGGAAGGAAGGCGGGCACCCATCCATGGTCTCGCAGTGTCGGATGCTGCGAAACGAAAAGACCGCCCGTTGACCGATGCGGTGCACCTACACTCGCCCGATGGATGAGGGAGTGGCGCCGATCGGTGTCGAGGCGGATGCTCGCGCAGTTCAGAACGCCGTACGACGGGCCCGCGTGGGACTGGTCGATCGCGACGTACTCACCGAGGTCGTCGCATTGTGCGCAGTCTCCGGTGAGCACCTGCTCGTCGTCGGGCCTCCCGGCACCGCCAAGTCCGACGCGGTTCGACGGGTCTCGCAGCAGCTCGGCGGGCAGTACTTCGAGTACCTGCTCGGGCGTTTCACCGAGCCCAACGAGCTGTTCGGCCCGATCAATCTCCAGCGGCTCCGCGAGGGCGTCGTCGAGGTCGAGACGGCCGGCATGGTGCCGGAAGCCGACATCGCCTTTCTCGACGAGGTCTTCCTCGGATCGACCGCGATTCTCAACACGTTGTTGGGCATCCTGAACGAGCGCGTCTACCGGCGCGGCAACACCCTTGTGGCGTGTCCGCTGCGCCTCTGCGTCGGAGCGACCAACCGGCTTCCCGACGATCCGGCTCTGGACGCGTTCGCCGACCGATTCCTGGCCCGCGTCTTC
>NZ_JBMCZA010000137.1:0-549 GCF_048654705.1 Nocardioides sp. CPCC 206348 | reverse complement strand
GAATCGCTGATCCCTGCGCTCGAACGGTTGTCGGTCGCCGCTCGTGCCTGCGACCACACGCAAGTCCGGTCCCTCCTGGGCATCGCCGTACGTCGACTCCGGTCTGCGGGCGTGATGCTGAGCGACCGACGTGTCGTCCGGGCGCAGCGACTCGTCGCGGCCGCGGCGATCCTGGATGGACGTTCCTTCGCGACCGCTGATGACCTGTGGGTCCTCCCCCTGGTGGCACCGACGGCCGACACCCAGGTGCTCGCCCGCGAGACGCTGGTCGACCTGCTCGCGACCTCGAAGAACGCGACCCTGCTGCATGCTGCCGAGGAGTTCTCGCGCGGCCCGGCCGCCCGTGCCGAACGCCTCGCCGAAGCCGGCCGGCTGCTCCTTGAGGGGCTGGAGGAGTCCCCGGATCCTGACGCGCTCTTGCGGATCGAAGCCACCCTCCGTGAGGTCGACGCAGCCTTCACCGCGGAGGACCTGCCGTCCGGCCTGACGGAAGTGCGCAGCCAGCTGGTCACGGCAAGCCAGGCCCACGCCGCCCCAGCTGACTCATGA
>NZ_JBMCZA010000136.1:12970-15548 GCF_048654705.1 Nocardioides sp. CPCC 206348 | reverse complement strand
CGTCGAGCGGCTCGAGAAGCTCGACCTCGACGGGTTGAGCGAACTCCTGCGCGACGACGTCCGGTTCGCGATGCCGCCGCAGGTCGGCGTGTGGGTCGGTCTCGAGGCGGTCTTCCAGACCTGGGTCGACGGGCTCAGCGACGCCGACCCGACCGGCTTCCGGTGCCGGACCACGACCGCCAACGGCCAGCCGGCCGTGGCGGCGTACTACCGCTCACCCGGGTCCTCGACCTACGAACCCCTCGCGATGGACGTCCTGCGGGTGGAGGGTGGGCTCATTGCCGAGCTGCTCACCTTCGGACCCGAGATGTTCGAACGTTTCGGCCTTCCGGAGGAGTTGTGATGCGTGACGTGACCTACTCGATGTCGATGTCCCTCGACGGATACGTCACCGACCCGGACGACGGTATCAACTGGAGTGCGCCCTCCGACGAGGTCTTCCGGCGGTCGATCGACGAGATCCGGGGCGTCGGTGTCCATCTGATGGGGCGGCGCCTCTACGAGACGATGCTCTACTGGGAGGAGCCTGAGCAGCAGGCGGGCTTCGACGAAGCGGAGCGCGAGTGGGCCGGGCTCTGGAACCCGCTCCCCAAGGTGGTCTTCTCCACCACGCTCTCCGAGGTGAGGGGGCGTGCCCGCCTGGCCACGGGCACGGTCGCCGACGAGATCGAGCGACTGCGGGCCGAGCCCGGCGAGGGCGACATCGCGATCGGCGGCGCGACCCTGGCGGCCGAAGCGGCCGCTGCGGGCCTGATCGACGAGTACCGGATCAGGGTCTGCCCGGTCCTGCTCGGTGGCGGCACCCCGTTCTTCGACGATCGCGAGCGTCGGGTCGACCTCGAACTGGTCGAGACCCGCAGGTTCGACCCGGGCGACGTCTTCCTGCGCTACCGCGTCAAGCGCTGACCCGAGCCGTCCCCAACGCCGCGGCCGCGCGCAGCAGGGCCCGGGAGCGCTCGTCGAGATGGCGGGCTCGCTGGGTCAGCGCCAACGCGGTCTCCTCGGCGTTGCGCAACTGTGGAAGCAGTTCCCGCAGCGGGGGGATCCGGTAGCCCGCCTGGCGGAGCTGCTGGATGAGGCGGGCGTCGCGTACGTCGGCCGGGCTGAACGTCCGTTCGCCGTGCGGGCCGCGACGCGGGGAAAGGAGTCCCTCGGCCTCCCAGTGCCGCAGGGCCGACGTGCGTACGTCGAGGGCAGCTGCGAGTTCGCCGATCGACAGGTCGTCCTCCGGTCGTACGTCGACGAGGGGATCGGAGCTGATCGAACGGAGTGCCTTGCCGGCGGCTGCGAGTTCGATGCGCTCCTGGGCGATTGCTGCGTGAGCGGCGTCGAACAGGGCGAGGAAGCGGCTCTCGTCCTGGTGGGCGGCAGCCATGATGACCCGCGCCTCGGCGGGCCCGACGCCGGTTGCCAGCGCCCGATAGGCCACGGCCGAGGCGACGTGCTTGTCGTCGTACACGCGGTATCCGGAGGGGGTTCGCGGGACGTCGGGCAGGACGCCCGCGGCCTCCAGCTTGTGCAGCTGCTGCACCGAACAGCCGGCTCGTCGAGCTGCCTCGATCGTCCGCATCGACCCAACCCTCCACAGGTACTTGAATTCTTTCCTTGAAGCATGACTATCGAGGAAATCATTCGACAGGTCGAGTCGCTCGGCGGCGTGCTGACCCTTCGGCCGAGTCCCGGGGACGGGTCCCCGGAACTGGCCTGGGGGGACCTGTTCTTCTACTACGCGCCCGACGGCGCCCTTCCGCAGGGACAACCGTTCGCCACCATCATCACCAAGGACTACCCGGACGAGCCTTCCTCCGGGCTGGGCAACGGCACCTTCCGGCTCAACATCGACGCTCGCGGCAGCGACAGGAGGACGGGCCCGGTTGGCGCACCCACCGATCAGGACACCGTGATCCCGCACCCGACCTACGCCGAGCTCGGGTGGGTCAGCGTCGTACGGCCCGGTGAGCGCACGGCTGACGCCATCGGGCACCTCCTCGCCGAGGCCCACGAGCACGCCCGGCGACGCTGGACCCGGCGGCACGCGCAGTGATCATCCCGAAGGTGCGGGACCCGAGGCTGATCACGATTCGTCGCGGCGGCACCCTCACCGACGACGACCATCGCCGCCTCACTGTCTGGGCGGCGGCCTGCGCCGAGCACGTCGTCGGGCTCTTCGAGTCCGAGGTACCCGACGACCTACGCCCTCGCGAAGCGATCGAGGCGGCGCGGGCATGGACCCGCGGCGACCTGTTGATGATGCGGGCCCGCGCCATCGGTGGGCACGCGAACGGGGCCGCGCGACCTCTCGTCGGGGCAGCCAGATTCGCCGCCTATTCCGCAGGTCAGGCGGCCTGTGTTCCTCATGTCGCCGAGCACGGTCTCGGTGCAGCGGCCTATGCGATCAAGGCGGTCCGGGCTTCGTCAGCACCGGATGACGCCGCAGCGGCGGGCCGGGCCGAACGCGACTGGCAGCGCGCCCAGCTGCCCGTTGGGGTGCGCGATCTCGTCCTCGAGGACCAGGTACGACGCGACGCGATCTGCTGGTCCGTCTTCAGCGACTGAGCAAGGGCCCTGCTAGGTTCGC
>NZ_JBMCZA010000136.1:12313-12960 GCF_048654705.1 Nocardioides sp. CPCC 206348 | reverse complement strand
GCCGAGCTGCTCACCTTCGGACCCGAGATGTTCGAACGGTTCGGCCTCCCGGAGGAGCTGTGATGCGTGACGTGACCTACTCGATGTCCATGTCCCTCGACGGCTACGTCACCGACCCGGACGGCGGCATTGACTGGAGCGCGCCCTCCGACGAGGTCTTCCAGCTGTCCATGGACGAGATCCGGGGCGTCGGCGTCCACCTGATGGGGCGGCGACTCTACGAGACGATGCTGTACTGGGAGGAGCCCGAGCACCAGGCGGGCTTCGACGGAGCGGAGCTCGAATGGGCCGGTCTCTGGAACCCGCTCCCCAAGGTGGTCTTCTCCACCACGCTCGCCGAGGTGCGGGGGAGTGCCCGGCTGGCCACTGGCACGATCGCCGAGGAGATCGAGCGGTTGCGCTCCGAGCCCGGCGAGGGGGACATCGCGATCGGCGGCGCGACCCTCGCGGCCGAGGCGGCCGAGCTCGGCCTCATCGACGAGTACCGGATCCGGGTCTGCCCGGTGCTGGTCGGCGGCGGGACGCCCTTCTTCGTCCACCGGGAGCGGCGGGTGGACCTCGAGCTCGTCGAGACCCGCGCCTTCGACTCCGGGGTGGTCTTCCTCCGTCACCGCGTGAAGCGGTGACCTGCCTCTGCTACGTTCTCG
>NZ_JBMCZA010000136.1:3970-12303 GCF_048654705.1 Nocardioides sp. CPCC 206348 | reverse complement strand
CTCACCGCCTGCGCGGGTGCTCCGAGCGAGGAGAAGGCGGCGTCCCCGCAGGGCGGCTACCCGCTCGAGGTCACCACCTGTGGCTTCACCTCCACCCTCGACGCCCGCCCCACCCGGGCGATCACGATGAACCAGGGCGCGACCGAGGTCGCGCTCGCCCTGGGCGTCGAGGACCAGCTCGTCGGCACGGGCTACATCGACGACGCGGTCCCCGCGAAGTGGAAGGCGGCCTACGACGCGGTGCCGGTGCTCTCCGACCAGTACCCCGACCACGAGACCGTGATCAACGCGAAGCCCGACTTCATCTACGGCTCCTACATCAGTGCGTACGACGACGAGGCCGCCGGTTCGCAGGAGCAGCTCGAGAAGCTGGGCATCGCCTCGATGACCTCGCTCTTCGGGTGCGGTGACGGCGACGCCAAGCCGGAGGGCGGCACCACGTTCGAGACGGTCTGGGACGAGGTCGACCTGGTGGCGAGGGCGTTCGGCGTCCCGGAACGGGCGGAAGCCATCCGCACCGCACAGTCGGAGGTGCTGGAGGAACTGGAGGCCGAGAAGCCCGGCGCCGGCATCGACGTCTTCTGGTACGACTCGGGTGACAAGACGCCGTACGTCGGCACCGGCGAGGGTGGCCCGCAGCTGATCCTCGACGCGGTCGGTGCGACCAACGTGTTCGCGGACATCCCGCACGGCTGGACCGATGTCGCGTGGGAGAAGGTCATCGCGGCCGACCCCGATGTCATCGTCCTCGCCGACGCCTCGTGGTCCACGGCGAAGGAGAAGATCGCCTACCTCAGGAACGACCCGGTGCTCAGCAAGATGCGCGCCGTGAAGGCCGGGGCCTTCGTGGCGCTGCCGTTCTCGGAGACCACGCCCGGGGTCCGCCTCGCCGATGGTGCCGTCAACGTCGGTGGGCAGCTCGACAAGCTGCCGCGCTGATGTCCGTGGCACTCGCGTCGCGCCGGGCCAGCGGGCCCGGCGCGACGGGTGGCCTGCTCGCGGTCGGCCTGGGTGCGCTGCTCGTCGCCGTACTCGTGGTCACGGTGGTGATGGGCGTCGGGATCGGCTCGGTGCCCATCCCGACGTCGACCGTGCTCGAGGTCATCGCGCAACGCTTCGGTCTCGGTGGGGACGTGTCCCTGCTCGACGACCAGATCGTCTGGCAGTTGCGGATGCCGCGCGTGCTCGGGGCCGCGGCCACGGGTGCGGCCCTGGCGCTCGTCGGCGTGGTGCTGCAGTCGTTGACCCGCAACGACCTCGCCGACCCCTACCTGCTCGGCATCTCCGGCGGTGCGGCTGTCGGCGCGGTCAGCGTGCTGGTGCTCGGGGTGTCGGTCGGCGGCCTGCTCGCCACCACGATGCTCACCCTCGGCTCGTTCCTCGGCGCGCTCGGTGCGCTGGTCGCGGTCCTCGTGCTGGCCACCGGCCGGGCGGGGGACCTGCCACCGGCGCGCACCGTGCTGGCCGGAGTGGCGGTCGGGCAGGTGTGCGCGGCGTACACGTCGTTCGTCACGATCATGAGTGGTGACCATGACGCCGCTCGCCGCGTGCTCGCCTGGACGATGGGGTCACTGGCCGGGCTGCGCTGGGACTCGGCGATCCTGTTGCTGGTCGTCGCCGTGGTCGCGTCGGTCGCAGTCCTTGCGTTCACCTCGGACCTCGACGCCTTCGCGTTCGGGGAGTCGGCGGCCAGCTCGCTGGGTGTCTCGGTCAACCGGACCCGCTGGATCCTGCTCACGGGTACGGCGCTCGTCACCGCCAGCCTGGTGGCCTACACCGGTGCCATCGGCTTCATCGGTCTCGTGGTGCCGCACGTCGTGCGGTTGCTGGTGGGACCGAGCCACCGTCGGCTGCTGCCGTTGAGCGCACTGGTCGGGGCGATCCTGCTGGTGTGGGCCGATACGGCGGCCCGGTCGATCATCGACGGCCAGGAGATCCCGATCGGTGTGGTCACGGCCGTGCTCGGTGCCCCGGTGTTCGCCGTACTGCTGCGACGGGAGCGTGCGCGATGAGGGCTGAATCGATCACATGGGGCGTGCCGGAACGCACGATCCTCCGCAACGTGTCGCTGGAGTGCCCGCCGGGCACCGTGACCGGACTGCTCGGTCCGAACGGCTCGGGCAAGACCTCGCTGCTGCACGTCCTCGCGGGGCTGCGTCGCCCGGACGCCGGCCAGGTGCACCTCGGTGAGGAGAGCCTCCACCGGCTCCCTGCCCGCGACCGGGCCCGCAGGGTGGCGGTGCTCGAGCAGCACTCGGTCACCGGGCTGGACCTGCAGGTGCGCCAGGTGATCGAGCTCGGACGGATCCCGCACCGCGGCCGGTGGCCCGCGTCGCGCACCGAGGGGCGGGATGCGATCGCCCGGGCCGTCCGGCTGGCCGAGGTCGGCGACCTGCTCGACCGGAGGTGGCAGACCCTGTCCGGTGGGGAGCGCCAGCGGGTCCAGCTCGCCCGCGCGCTGGCGCAGGAGCCGGAGATCCTGATCCTCGACGAGCCGACGAACCACCTCGACCTGGGTCACCAGATCGACTTCCTCACCACGGTGCGGCGACTGGGGCTGACGGTGGTCGCGGCGCTGCACGACCTCGACCTGGCAGCCGCGTTCTGTGACCAGCTGGTGCTGCTCCAGGACGGCGCGGTCGTGGCGGCGGGGGCAGCCGCGGACGTGCTGACCCCCGCCACGATCCAGCGGGTCTACGGGGTGCAGACCTCGGTCGGCCCACACCCGGAGTCGGGCCGGCTCCACGTCGTGTGGCACCACCGGGAGCGCAGCGCGCCTGAGTCAGACGTTCACTCAGACGGTTCGGTGTCGCACTCGACCTTCGGGTTCACGCCGAAGTAGTTCAGCGGTCCGGCCACGATGGTCAGCGCGGTGTCGCTGAACGTCTTGCAGTTCACCTCGCGGTCGTCGCTGAAGTAGCCGCGCTGGACCGCGGCCAGCACGCCGAAGACCAGCCAGATCACCACCACGATGCCGCCGATGCCTGATGTCTGTCGCATGTTGACCTCCTCGGGTCTGCCGTCGCCCCTGCGGTACCCAGAAGAGCCGGGTTCAGCGCGAGGGCACGGTTCTCAGTCGCGGTGGCCGAGGAGCGTGTTCAGGTCACCGACCGCGCCGAGGTGGCCGAGCTTCTCCGGGTTGAGGAGGTTGCCGAGTCCGACGATCCGTCCGGCGTCGACATCGATCGTCATCACGCACAGGAGCGCGCCGTCGGCGTCGCGGGTGCGCAGTGCCGGTTGGCCGTTGGCCTGCACCAGGTCGAGGAGTACGCCGAACCGGTCGCCCTGACGCATGAGGCCGAGCAGGAATCGGGCCACGGCCAGCGCGCCCACCATCGGCTTCTGGATCGCCGGTGCCCGGCCGCCGCCGTCGCCGACGAACACGACGTCCTCGGCGAGCAACCGCTCGAGGCCGGCCAGGTCGCCGTCGTTCATCGCGGCGAGGAACTCCGAGGCCAGCCGGTCGCGGTCTTCGTGGGTCGCCTCGAAGCGCGGCTTGCCGTCGTTGATCCGCCTCTTTGCACGGGCGAAGATCTGTCGGCAGTTCGCCTCGCTCTTGTCGACGACGTCCGCGATCTCTGCGTATTCGTAGCCGATGACGTCGCGCAGCACGAACACCGCACGCTCCACCGGTGAGAGTGCCTCGAGCAGCACGAGGAAGGCCGTCGACACCGTTTCGTCCAGCACGATGCGGTGCGCCGGGTCGGCGTCGTCGGAGTCGACGATCGGCTCCGGCAGCCAGGGGCCGACGTACTGCTCCCGACGGACGCGGGCCGAGCGCAAGGTGTCGATGGCGAGCCGGGTGGTGACGGTGGTGGCGTACGCGTCGAGGTTGTCCACGCCCTCCAGGGAACTGCGGTGGAGACGGAGGAAGGCGTCCTGGACGACGTCCTCGGCCTCCACGACGCTGCCGAGCATCCGGTAGGCGATCGAGAACATCAGCGGGCGCAGTTCGTCGTGCGCCAGGGCGAGATCCGTCATCGTCCGGCCAAGACTAGCCAAGAACTTCCAGGGACTTGTCACACCTGACAGGCCTGTCCCGTCGAAGGGGTACAAGCCCCCAACCGAAGGGAAAAGGATCATGCGAATCTTCATTGCCGGTGCCACCGGAGCGCTGGGAAGCCGCCTCGTGCCCCTGCTGGCCGAAGCCGGCCACGAGGTGTTCGGCTCGAGCCGCAACGAGGCCGGACGCGCCGCCATCGATGCCCTGGGCGCCACCGGGATCGTGATGGACCCGCTCGGCGCGGACAGCGTGCGCGCCGCTGTCGCCGAGGCGAAGCCCGACGTCGTCGTCCACCAGCTCACCGCGCTGAGCGCGCTCTCGGGAAACATGAAGAAGTGGGACCAGGACTTCGCGATGACGAACCGGCTGCGGATCGAGGGCACTGATCACCTGATCGCGGCCGCTCGGGAGTCCGGTGTCCGACGCTTCGTCGCGCAGAGCTACGGCGGGCACTGGACCAACGAGCGCGCCGGTGGGTGGGTCAAGACCGAGGACGACCCGCTCGTGGCGGACCCCGGCAAGGAGGCGCGGGAGACGCTGCGCGCCATCAAGCACGTCGAGGAGGTCGTCACCGCGGCGCCCGGTATCGAGGGCGTGGTTCTTCGCTACGGCAACTTCTACGGCCCGGGCAACGCCCTGTCGCGTGACGGCGAGATGGGGGAGATGGTGCGGCGTGCGAAGTTCCCGGTGGTCGGCGGTGGGGCGGGGGTGTGGTCGTGGATCCACATCGACGACGCCGCTGCCGCGACGGTGGCCGCGATCGAACGGGGAGCCGCGGGCATCTACAACGTCGTCGACGACGACCCCGCGCCCGTCGCCGAGTGGCTGCCCTACCTGGCCGAGCAGCTCGACGGCAAGTTGCCGATGAGGTTGCCGGCCTGGCTGGCCCGGCCGCTGATCGGCCAGTTCGGGCTGGCCCTGATGACCACCGTGCGGGGGTCGTCGAACGCGAAGGCCAAGCGCGAGCTGGTCTGGGCGCCGCGCTACACGAGCTGGCGCGAGGGGTTCCGGACCGGGATCGGCTGATCGTCTGCGGGACGGTGCCACCAGGGGAGTGAGAGCAGCGCGGCGATCCCGGCACCTGCAGTGTTGAGGAGGATGTCGTCCACCGACGACACACGGTCGAGTCGAAGCAGGTACTGCGCCGACTCGATCAGCGCCGAGCAGCACCCCGCGAGCACGACGATCCGTGGCAGTGACGCCAACGACCGGAACCGCAGTGGGACGAAGAAGCCCAGTGCCGAGAGCAGCACGAGGTTGCCGACGACCTGGATCTCGGACATCGTCTCGAGGTCGCGCAACGGCACGAGGCTCACGGCGCCCGTGACCAGCCCCGCCTGGTTGCCGGGCAACATCGTCATCCAGACCCACGGCACCGTCCCGTAGACGATTCCCACGTCGGCCAGCGCCGTGCGCCAGGCCCACCTGGTCGGCGTACCGGTGAGGACGCGCAGACGGGCCAGGGCCCAGATCCCCAGCAGGGCAAGGGGAAACAGGGCGACGGCGCCGAAGGCGATACCCGTCGCCGTACCAAGGATGTCGTGCACTCCGGGTCCTCTCACTGCTGCAACCTCGGGTCCTCGGTCGGGTCGGCGTACGGGCGCGGACACCCGATCTCGGTGGCTTCCGGCCGCAGCTCGAAGTGCCACGGCTCGTTGCGGTAGATCTGGCAGAGGCCGTACGACGACCCGTGGCGTGCCAGCCAGCTCGTGGCCTCACCCTGGGAGATGTCGACGGCGTCACCGGAGACGTGCGCGGAGGTCTCCGGGGTGGCCACCCAGCGGGCCGCCTCCTCGCGGGAGCCGTACTTGTCGACAGCGTCGTCGAGCAGCTGCTCCTGGTACGCCTCGGAGCGCCAGCCGCTGTTGACCTGGAAGGCGATGCCGGCGCCGGCCGCATCGTCCGCGGCGTCGCGCAGCGCCTGCAGCAGGTCGGGATCGAGGTTGGCCACGGCCGGGTAGTCGTCGTCGAAGACGGTCACGCCGTCAGGGAGCTCACCGCCGTCCTCACCCAGGGCGCCGTCGTCGCCACCGAGGAAGGCGTCGAACGGGGTCGTGATGGTGGAAGCGGTGGAGCCCAGCACCTGCTGGCTCAGCGGGACCGCGATCGCTGCGGTGAGCACGATCGTCCCGACCGCGATGGTCTTGGCGTAGTTCATGCGTCCAGCCAAGGCAATGCGGCGTTGCCGGCCCGTATGCGGCTTTCGATATGTCGGCGATATGCGCGTGCTCGTAGCATCGGCATTGCCATGCGCGTGCTGATCGTCGAGGACGAACCCCTGCTTGCAGTTGCCATCCGCGATGGCCTGCGCCTGGAGGCGATCGCTGCCGACATCGCCGGCGACGGCGACACGGCGCTCGAGCTGCTGGGCATCAACACCTACGACATCGCGGTGCTCGACCGCGACATCCCCGGTCCGTCGGGCGACGAGGTCGCCGAGCGCATCGTCGCGTCCGGCAGCGGGATGCCGATCCTGATGCTCACCGCCGCCGACCGGCTCGACGACAAGGCCACCGGCTTCGAGCTCGGCGCGGACGACTACCTCACCAAGCCCTTCGACCTGCGTGAGCTGGTGCTCCGGCTGCGGGCGCTCGATCGTCGGCGAGCCCACAACCGGCCCCCCGTCAGCGAGATCGCCGGCCTGCGGCTCGACCCGTTCCGCCGCGAGGTCTACCGCGACGGTCGGTACGTCGCGCTCACCCGCAAGCAGTTCGCCGTCCTCGAGGTCCTGGTCGGGGCAGAGGGAGGCGTGATCAGCGCCGAGGAGCTGCTGGAGCGGGCGTGGGACGAGAACGCCGACCCGTTCACCAACGCCGTACGGATCACCGTGTCGTCGCTGCGCAAGCGGCTCGGTGAACCGTGGCTGATCGCGACGGTGCCCGGGGTCGGCTACCGGATCGACACCACTCCGTCGACCGCTGAAGGAGCTGGCAGTGCGTAGGCCGCCGGGCCTGAGCGTGCGGCTCAAGCTGACCCTCAGCTATGCCGGGTTCCTGATGGTGGCCGGGACATTGCTGCTCGCGGTGGTGTGGGTGTTCCTGCTGCGTTACGTGCCGGAGGTGACCAGCACCGGGGGCGGATTCGTCGTCCCCGATCGGTCCTCCCCACAGCCCGCCTTCATCCCGAACCGGTCCGACCTCGAACGCGCATTCGTGCCCAAGGCAGCGATCGCGCTCGGCTGCATGCTGCTGTTCGGGCTTGTCGGTGGATGGATCCTCGCCGGCCGCATGCTCGCGCCACTGAACCGGATCACCCGCGCCACGCGACAGGCCACGACCGGCTCGCTCTCCCACCGGATCCAGATGGAGGGGCGCAACGACGAGTTCCGCCAGCTCGCGGACGACTTCGACGCCATGCTCGCGCGCCTCGAGGCGCATGTCGCCGAGCAACAGCGCTTCGCCGCGAATGCGTCGCACGAGCTGCGCACGCCGCTGACGATCACCCAGACCCTGCTCGAGGTCGCCCGCAACGAACCGACCCGCAACGTCGACGAGCTCATCGACCGGCTGCACCACGTCAACGCGCGCGCGATCGACCTCACCGAGGCGCTGCTGATGCTCAGCCGCGCCGACCAGCAGGCCTTCGCCCGCGGCGCCGTCGACCTCTCACTCGCTGCCGAGGAGGCAACGGAGACGCTGCTCCCGCTCGCCGAGAAGCGTGGGACCACCATCGAGACGTCGGGCGACCAGGCACTGACCACCGGCTCGCAGGCGCTCCTCCTGCAGATGACGACGAACCTCGTGCACAACGCGATCGTGCACAACCTGCCCGAGTCCGGGGCGGTGTGGGTACGGACCGGTGCGCATCGGGCGGGCGTCGTACTCACGGTCGAGAGCACGGGCGAGAAGCTCACCCCTCAACTGGTGGCGACCCTCGTCGAGCCCTTCCAGCGCGGGAACCAGCGGATCCGTACCGACCACGCCGGAATCGGCCTGGGACTGGCCATCGTCCAGAGCATCGTGGACGCCCACGACGGAACCCTGGTGCTGGCGCCCCGCCCTGCGGGAGGGCTGGTCGTCACCGTCCTGCTGCCAGGGCGGACCTGAGCCGTCAGAGGGCCTGCGGGCCGATCCGCTCCACCGCGACGAAGACGGCCAAGGCCAGCAGGACGACGGTGAACCCGGTGGCCGGCCACTCGCTGCGCCGGCCGTGCGCGATCGCTGCGCCGACCATGGTGATGGCCAGGCCGATCGCCGCGGCCGGGACCAGCCAGGTGGCGACGTCGAACGCACCCGGCAGGATCAGGCCGAGTGCGCCCGCGACCTCCGCTGCGCCGATGAGCTTGATCATCCCCGGGGAGAAGTCTTCTGCCCAGCCCAGCTTCGGATCC
>NZ_JBMCZA010000136.1:3595-3960 GCF_048654705.1 Nocardioides sp. CPCC 206348 | reverse complement strand
GGCCAGCAGGCCCGAGACGATCCAGACGACGACGTTCACAAGGACTCCTTCGGAGGAACGCGAATGTTCCGGTCCCCTCGAGGCTAGTGGACGTGTCTACGAATCCGGGGGCTCGCCGGGTCCGTCGGGGTGGGTGAGGTCGTAGGCCCGGGCGACCTTCTTCGGCACCACCATCCGCCAGGCATCCACCACGAGCTCCCGCGCCTCGATCGGGTCCAGCGCCGGGAGGTTCGCGTGCACCCAGTGGAAGCGGAGGTCGGACTCCGACGGCATCTGGAACTTCTCGGGGTCGCCGGCGACCAGCGCTGCCCGCTCCTCCCTGGGGAACGCGAAGCCCATCACGGTCTCGTCGAGGGAGAACGCGA
>NZ_JBMCZA010000136.1:1727-3585 GCF_048654705.1 Nocardioides sp. CPCC 206348 | reverse complement strand
GTGCACAACCTGCCCGAGTCCGGGGCGGTGTGGGTACGAACCGGCGCACATCGGGCGGGCGTCGTACTCACGGTCGAGAGCACGGGAGAGAAGCTCACCCCTCAACTGGTGGCGACCCTCGTCGAGCCCTTCCAGCGCGGGAACCAGCGGATCCGTACCGACCACGCCGGCATCGGCCTGGGACTGGCCATCGTCCAGAGCATCGTGAAGGCGCACGACGGCACGCTCACCCTGACGCCGCGCCCCGAGGGCGGGCTGGTCGTCAGCGTGGTGCTGCCTTCGGCGACGGGCTAGTCAGGACCCGAGCAGCGCCTTCATCGCGTCGATCTCGGCCTGCTGGGTCTCGATGATCGTCTCGGCGAGGTCGCGTGCGTCGGGGTGTTCGCCCGTGGACTCCTCGTCGCGGGCCATCTCGATGGCGCCCTCGTGGTGCTCGATCATCAGCTGCAGCCACCTCCGTTCGAATTCCTCGCCCTGAGCGGCGTCGAGATCGTCCAGGTCCTCGGCACTGACCATGCCGGGCATGTCGGAGTCCACTGCCATCTCGTCGTCGCTGTGCGCGTTGGCGTGGTCGCGCATGGTCTCGGGGATGGGCTGGCCCCAGTCGGTCAGCCAGTCGACCATAGTCTCGATCTCGGGACCCTGGGCGAGCCGGATCTGTTCGGCCAAGGTGGTCAGCTCGAGGGACGCGTCGGCATCGACCAGGTCGACCATCGACAGGGCCTGGGCGTGGTGCTGGATCATGTCGGTCGCGAAGTCGACATCGGCCTGGTTGAAGTCCTCGCTCTCCGCGATGCTGGAGGAGGGGTGGTCAGCGCCGTGCTCCGGGTCGTCTGAACAGGCGGCGAGGCTGAGCGACACCGCCACCAGAAGGGCCAGGACGTTCTTGTTCATGGTGCTGGTTCTCCCCGGGTGGTGGTCGCGTCCGTCAGAAGGCCTGCGGGCCGATCCGCTCCACCGCGACGAAGACAGCGAGCGCCAGCAGGACGACGGTGAACGCGACGCTCGGCCACTCGTTGCGGCGGGTGTGGGTGATCGCCGCGCCGGCCATCGTGACGGCCAGGCCGATGGCCGCGGCCGGGACCAGCCAGGTGGCGACGTCGAAGGCGCCCGGCAGGATCAGGCCGAGGGCGCCGGCGACCTCCGCTGCGCCGATGAGCTTGATCGTCCCCGGAGAGAACGACTCGGCCCAACCCATCTTCGGGTCAGCGAGGATCTGTTCCTTGGACTTGGCCAGCTTCATGGTGCCGGCCATGAGGAACAGCGCGGCCAGCAGGCCCGAGACGATCCAGACGACGACGTTCAACGCAGGCTCCTTCGGTGGAACTCGAATGTTCCGGTCACCGTCGAGGCTAGTGGACGTGTCTACGACTCCGTCGGCTCGCCGGGTCCGTCGGCGTGCGTGAGGTCGTAGGCACGCGCGACCTTCTGCGGCACCACCATCCGCCAGGCGTCGACGACGAGCTCGCGTGCCTCGACCGGGTCCAGCGCCGCCAGGCTCGCGTGCACCCAGTGGAAGCGCAGGTCCGACTCCGACGGCAGCTGGAACTTGTGCGGATCGCCTGCGACCAGCGCGGCCCGTTCCTCCTTGGGGAAGGCGAAGCCCATCACCGTCTCGTCGAGGGAGAAGGCGGCGTACACGATCTGCTTGACCCGGAACTTCAGGCGGTTGCGCACGTACACCTCGTAGGAGCGCTCGAGCTCGGAGCCCAGCGCTCGTACGTCCTCGATCACGGCCATGGTGGACCCAGCCTCTCGCGTTTTTGGTCGTTCGAAAACAGGGCTTGACCCTGACGCAGCGTCAACCCTTGAGGGTGGTCGCATGAACCAGACAGCAACCGCCATCGACGTCGTCGGG
>NZ_JBMCZA010000136.1:0-1717 GCF_048654705.1 Nocardioides sp. CPCC 206348 | reverse complement strand
CCCAGCGCCCGTACGTCCTCGATCACGGCCATGGTGGATCCAGCCTCTCGCGTTTCCAGTTGTTCGAAAACAGGGCTTGACCCTGACGTAGCGTCAACCCTGGAGGGTGGTGCACATGAACCCCACCTCCCCAGTGATCGAGGTCGTCGGACTGCGCAAGGCGTACGGCGACCACACCGTCCTCGACGGCGTCGACCTGTCAGTTCCGGCGGGAAGCGTCTACGCCCTGCTCGGCTCCAACGGAGCAGGCAAGACCACCACCATCCGGATCCTGGCAACCTTGCTGCGCGCCGACGCGGGCACCGCCACCGTCAACGGGTACGACGTCGCGACACAGTCCGCGCAGGTGCGCGAATCGTTCAGCCTCACCGGCCAGTTCTCCGCCGTGGACGAGATCCTGACCGGTCGCGAGAACCTCGTCCTCGTCGCGAATCTCCGGCACCTCGACCATCCAGCGCGTGTCGCTGACGACCTCCTGGCGCAGTTCTCGCTCACCGAAGCGGGAGGCAAGCGCGTCGCGACGTACTCCGGCGGCATGAAACGACGCCTGGACATCGCGATGAGCCTGATCGGGAACCCGCCCGTCATCTTCCTCGACGAGCCGACGACGGGGCTCGACCCGCACGCACGGCTCGAGGTGTGGCGGACGGTGAAGCAACTCGCTGAAGGCGGAACGACAGTGCTGCTCACGACGCAGTACCTCGAAGAGGCCGAGCACCTGGCTGACCAGATCGGCATCCTCCACCAGGGTCGGGTCATCGTCACCGGCACCCTCGCGGAGCTCAAGGCCCTGATGCCGCCGGTCGAGGTCACCTACGTCGAGAAGCAGCCGACGCTCGAGGAGATCTTCCTCGCGGTCGTCGGCCAGGACACCCGAGACGAACACTGAGGAGCATCGAATGAACACGCACTTCCTTCGCGACACCCGAACCCTCCTGGCCCGGTCCCTGCGCCACATCCTGCGCAGCCCGGACACGATCATCACCACCACGATCACGCCCATCGCGATGCTGTTGCTCTTCGTCTACGTCTTCGGTGGCGCGATCGACACCGGTGGTGCCGAGTACGTCGACTACCTCCTGCCCGGCATCTTGCTGATCACCGTTGCGTCCGGCATCGCGTACACCGCCTACCGGCTCTTCATGGACGTCTCGGGCGGGATCTTCGAACGGTTCCAGTCGATGCCGATCTCGCGTTCTGCCGTGCTGTGGGGACACGTGCTGACGTCGGTCGTCGCGAACCTGATCTCCCTGGTCCTCGTGGTCCTCGTTGCCTTGGCGATGGGTTTCCGTTCGGGTGCCGGTGTCCTGGCGTGGCTCGGCGTCGCGGGCATTCTCGTGCTCTTCACGCTGACCCTGACCTGGCTGGCGGTGATCCCCGGCCTGACCGCGAAGTCCGCCGATGCGGTCGGAGGGTTCTCCTATCCCCTGATCTTCCTGCCGTTCGTCAGCTCGGCGTTCGTACCGACCGCCGGGATGCCCGGACCGGTCCGCTGGTTCGCCGAGCACCAGCCGGTGACGTCGATCGTCGACACCCTGCGCAACCTGTACGCCGAACAGCCGGTCGGGAACGACGTCTGGACCGCTGTCGCGTGGTGCGTCGGCCTGCTCGGGGTCGCGTATGTCGTCGCCATGCGCGTCTACCAACGCAAGATCACCTGATGGCGACGAGGATGGACGCATGCTGACGATCGGTGAGCTGGCGTCGTACGCCGGAG
>NZ_JBMCZA010000135.1:0-840 GCF_048654705.1 Nocardioides sp. CPCC 206348 | reverse complement strand
CCGACCGAGAAGCCGGTCGAGCCGGTGCTGCCCGCGGCTGCCACCAAGGCCACCGAGGCCGGGGCTCGGGCGTTCATCACCTACTACTTCGACGTCATCAACTACGCCCAAGCGACCGGCGAGGTAAGCACCCTCAATGCCCTCTCCGCATCGACGTGCGGCGCATGCGAGGACCTCGCCGAGCGACTCCGGAACCAGTACGAGGACGGCGGACGTATTGACGGAGGCGTCAACTCTCTGAAGTCGATCAGCGCGACAGAGGTCACGACAACGTCAAAGGCCGCGTACGGCTTCCAAATGAAACTCGACGTCTTCCACGACGAGCAAACTCTCACCGACAGCGACGGAGACACAGAGGAACGAGGCGCTGCAACCAATGCTTTCACCGCGCTGATCATGTGGGCTGATGGCCGGTGGCGCCTCGACGTCCTGCAGGTGGGCTGAAATGACCAAGGTCGCCTCGCTGCTGCTCCTGATCCTCGCCGTGGCGATCGCGGCACCAGCCAATGCAGACGAGAACGATCCGCCTCCCGCAACGTCGTCAGCGACGGGTGAGGTTTCGTCGGACAGTTTGCTGGTCGAGGTAGTCGAGCAAGCGGACGACAATGCGCAGACCGGCGGCGCTGACGCAAGCCACTCGTCCGACGGTCAGCCTGTGTTCACCGCAGGTGGTCAGGCTTGTTCCGGGGCTGAGCAAGTAGTCACGGTGAACGACGGGAGCGTGCTGCCCTTCGGCTTCTGCTTACCGCCCGACTCTGGGCCGGAGGTCCTCACCGTCAGCATCGTCCGCACCGCGTTCGCTGAGCTCAAGCTCCCCGCGGCCAAGCTCGTGATCCAGCC
>NZ_JBMCZA010000134.1:2424-2520 GCF_048654705.1 Nocardioides sp. CPCC 206348 | reverse complement strand
CCGAACTCGTTGTAGATCGTCTGGCGCGACACCCCGGCTTCGTCGGCGACCTTCGTCAGCGAGATCGACGACCACGGGCCCTTCGCCAGAAGGGTG
>NZ_JBMCZA010000134.1:0-2414 GCF_048654705.1 Nocardioides sp. CPCC 206348 | reverse complement strand
CGCTGGAGTCCGTCACCTCCACATCATCGCGCACCCGGGGTCCCGATCACGGACTCATGCGCTCCGGAGCAAGCGTGCCGTCGAGGATCGATGCCGCGACATCACGCAGCGCGAGCTGGTTCTTCCGGCTGTGGTCCCGCATCCTGCGGAACGCCTCATCGACGTCCACCCCGGACTTGGCCATCATCACGCCCTTGGCCTGCTCGATCAGCACACGACTGTTCAAGGCCGTCTGCAGCTGTTCGGCGAGCAGGTCCGCCTCGCGCACGGCGCGCTCCTGCAACAGGCCGATGGTCGCCACGTCCGCCAGGGCCTGGGCCAGCGCGAGGTCGTCCCGGCTGAGCTCACGCTGGTCGGTGCAGAACAGGTTCATGGCGCCGATCACCTGGTCGCGCAGGCGAAGGGGGACGGCGTGGGTGGACTGGTAACCCAGCTCCAGCGACGCGGCGCTGAAACGGGGCCACCGCGCCTGCGCCTCGGCGAGGTCGACGTTGGCGACGACGTGACCGTTGTTGAAGCAGTCCAGGCACGGCCCCTCTTCACTCTGCAGCTCGAAGAGCTCCAGGTCCTGGGCCCGGTTGCTGGTCGATGCCACCACCTGCAGCCGACCGTGCTGGTCGCTGAGGATGACACCAGCAGCATCGGCGTGCAGGAGCTCGACGCTGCGCTCGGTGAGAGTGCCGAGGAAGTCCAGGGCATCGAACTCGGCGACGAGGGTGTCGGCCAGTTCGACGAAGATCTCGGCGAGCCGCTGTTCGGTCTTCACGATGGTTCCTGTCTGCCGTGCATGGGTGATGACGTAGCGAGCGGCTGTTCATTCATCATCGCTCCTCAGCGATCCGATGCGAAGGGTTCCCGCCAGCACGTCCCGTGCAACCAGGAGGATGGGGCGCTCCGCGGCGTACGCGTGCGCCCGCAACAGCTGCAGGGCCTCGGCCAGGGTCACGGCCGCAACCACCGACACGAAGCCGGTGGCCTGGTGCACCTCGGCACGGTTCTCCATGGGGTGCGCCAACTGAGGAGGCAGTCCGCCTCCGGGCGACACCTGCGACTGCAGGTGCAGGACGACCTGGACGGCTGCGTCGGCGTACGTGAGGGCATCCGCGACGGCCTCGGGTGCCAGGCTTCCCGGCTGGTCGCGGTAGAGATCGAGGATCCCGATCCTGATCGCGCCGACCTGCAGGGGAAAGGCGAAGATCGCCTCGATCCCGGCGTCGAGCGCTTCGGGGCCGAAGGCGGGCCAACGAGCCATCGCCGTACGCGCCAGCTCGGGTTGGAGGACAGGCCGACGATGCCGCGACGCATCGATGCAGGGACCCTCGCCCAGTGAGAACTGAAGGTCCTCCATGGCGGCAGCCAGCCCGTCGGTGGCCGCAACCACCCCCTGATGGCCGTCATCGTTGATCAGCGCGAGGCCGACTCCGGTGACGGGTATGTCGCGCGCGCAGTCGTCGCACAGACGGCTGAGGATCGTGGCCGGTTCCTGGTCCGATGACAGCAGCGACGCGAGGATGCCGCTCGCGGTCTTCCCCCTCGTGGCCATGTGTTTCGACAGTAGCCCGAATGCCCCGACCGCGGGGACTTTGTGGACGGGCACATCCCGGTGCTGGTAGAACGAACCAACGGGCGTCCGCGTTGGACGCCTTCACCCCCGGACCCCGGGTGACGCACCGTCCTTCCAGAGGAGCGTCATCATGACGGAGGTCCTTCTTCTCACGACGCGGCCCGACACCGGGTACGAAGTGACACTCGCCGACGGCGATCCTCGATGCGCCACCATCCGGGTGCGGGGCGACCTCGACCTCGCAGCCAGGGAGTGGCTCGCTGACGTCCTCCATCGCCAACGCGAGACGGGCCGGGTCGTCGTACGGCTGGACCTGTCGGCGGTCGTCTTCATGGATTCCGCCTGCCTCGGCCTGCTGGTCCGCGAACACCCGCGCTTCCTCGCCGTTGACGGCCTCCTGGCGCTGACCGACGTGGGGCCGCGGATCACCCGTCTGCTGACGGACGCCCACCCCGATCGTCCCGTGTTCGTCCTGCAGACCACCCCGGATCCCCCGTGTGATGACACCGGCACGCCGCTCGCCCGCGACCCGGTGATGAGGGCGATCCTCCGCGCACGCGACCTGTTCCACCGCGCATCGACGATCTCCCCGGGCTGATCCCGGGCGCGCGCAGCGACCAGCGGAACCGAGGTCTCCTCACGATCGGGTGCTGCGCGTACCGTCGACTGGGTCGGCCCACGGGTAATGGGGAGGGAACCTCTCCCGGGGTGAGCCTCGTCCATACCTGACGGGGAGAACCAAGATGCACTCACGGCGCGCTCTGCAAGCACT
Organism: Nocardioides sp. CPCC 206348; assembly: GCF_048654705.1. Taxonomy (NCBI): domain Bacteria; kingdom Bacillati; phylum Actinomycetota; class Actinomycetes; order Propionibacteriales; family Nocardioidaceae; genus Nocardioides; species Nocardioides sp. CPCC 206348. Next base: position 78 of record NZ_JBMCZA010000134.1, on the reverse strand, counting down.
CATGACGGTCATCGCCATGGTGGCCTTGTCCTTCGGACCTCCACTGCCGAGTCAGGCAGCGAAGCCCGGACCCGGCGG
>NZ_JBMCZA010000133.1:10762-11532 GCF_048654705.1 Nocardioides sp. CPCC 206348 | reverse complement strand
TCAAGACCAGTGACTACCGCGCGATGGTGGCCGAGGTGGTCGAGGAGACGCCGGTCGAGAGGGTGCTGTTCCTCGGCACCCCGGGGTGGGACGAGGCCAACGTCCACGACCCGGGTGTCACGGTGGCGGACCTGGTGAGCTGGTCGCTGGAGCCGAATGATCCGATCAACATCCAGTACACCTCAGGCACGACCGGCTTCCCGAAGGGCGCGACGCTCAGTCACCGCAACATCTTGAACAACGGGTACTTCGTGACCGAGACGATCAACTTCACCCACGAGGACCGGTTGTGCATCCCGGTGCCGTTCTATCACTGCTTCGGGATGGTGATGGGCAACCTCGGTTGCACCACCCATGGCGCGGCGATGGTGATCCCGGCACCCGGGTTCGACCCCGCGGTCACGTTGCAGACCATCCAGGACGAGGCCTGTACCGGTGTGTATGGGGTGCCGACGATGTTCATCGCGATGCAGAACGCACCCGGGTTCGCCGACTACGACCTCTCCAGTTTGCGGACCGGGATCATGGCCGGTTCGCCGTGTCCGGTCGAGGTGATGAAGCGTTGCATCGAGGACATGCACATGAGTGAGGTCTCGATCGCGTACGGGATGACCGAGACCAGCCCCGTCTCCACGCAGACCCGCGCGGACGACGACCTGGATCGTCGTACGGCCACGATCGGGCGGGCGCACCCGCATGTGGAGATCAAGGTCGTCGACCCGGTCACGGGCGAGACCGTGGAACGTGGCGAACCGGGTGAGTTCTGCACC
>NZ_JBMCZA010000133.1:10503-10653 GCF_048654705.1 Nocardioides sp. CPCC 206348 | reverse complement strand
ATCTATCCCCGTGAGATCGAGGAGTTCCTCTACACCCATCCCGACGTGGAGGACGTCCAGGTGATCGGGGTACCGGACGAGAAGTACGGCGAAGAGCTCTGTGCCTGGGTACGGATGCGACCCGGGGCGGTGCCGCTGGATGCGGTGGCC
>NZ_JBMCZA010000133.1:8712-10382 GCF_048654705.1 Nocardioides sp. CPCC 206348 | reverse complement strand
CGACGCCTGGGACTGGGCTGAGGGACCACCTGCTGAGGTTCCGCCGCTTCCCGTTGGGGCAGATTTCGTTGCCCGGAGATGCGTCCACCGACATCTTCTGCCGTTCGATGAGTCGTCAGTAGGTTCTGCCGATGGGGGACCACGAGCGGGCGCCGACGACAGACGCGCCCGCCTCCGCTCGTCCCGCCTCGTCGACGGAGGTCGCCCCGGCGGTGGGCGGCCCGTCGCTTGGACTGTTCGCCGCTGCCGGTCGTGTCGGAGGTCCACGGCAGCTTGCCGCGCTCCAGCGGATGGCGGGCAATCATGCGACGTCGGTCGCCGTCCAGCGTGCTGCCACGGTCCAGCGTCACAAGGACAACGAGAAGCCCCTGGCCGACATCCAGGGGTTCGCCATGCCGCAGCTGCTCGCCGCTCTCGCGACCCTCGAACCAGCCGCCGCACGGACCGACAAGGTGGCCGGCGCATTCGTCGGCGGCCCGCGGCTGGTGGCGGCGATGAACGCGGTCACGATGAAGGGCGACTGGAAGGCCTACGCGTCAGCGACGGCCGCTGAGCTCGGATCGCTGCCGATCGATCAGATCACCGACATCATGAAGTACGTCGGAGCACCGAAGGACGCGAAGACCTTCGAACGCGGCGACTTCGACGGTCGGTTCGACGCGTTCGTCGAACCGACGACAGGACTCATCTCGTTGATCTTCAAGGCCAAGGTCGTGCCGGGCGGTGATCCGCCGCCGAAGCCGAAGGAGATCGAGACGTTCAAGGCCCAGTTCAAGTCGATCGTGGAATCGACGTGGTCGGGCAAGGGCACCGTCAAGCCGGCCTACTCGGCCGGGCTCAAGGTGCCGTCATTCAAGACCCAGGTCACCGTCTTGTGGGTCGACGGCGGCGAGCACCTGCCGATCGACCTCAAGAACACCACCTACGAGTCCGGGGAGATCAGCACCGACCTGAAGACGGGTGAGCGCCGCGGTGGCATGGCTCCCGATGCGGGAGAGGTGAAGAAGCGGGAGCAGTACCAGGGTCAGCCGCGGGACCCGGTCACGGGGAAGATCACTCCGTTGGTCTCCGAGCAGGCCACCGCCGCCCACGAGTTCGGTCACGCGATCGGCGTCGACCACGTCGCCCACGGCAAGCGCACCGAGTACGGCGAGACCCAGCAGGAGTGGGACGACGTCATGGGCGGCGGCATGAAGGTGCAGGTCGTCAAGGACAAGGCCGGCAAGGTGCTGCACGACGACTTCAAGCCGTTCGAGCGGATCGGGGAGCGTTGGGGCAAGGACTTCTTCCCGGGCGCCCTGCAGGCCAAGAACGTGTGGTCGGCCGGCTGAGGCGGTGGCGAAGCACGAGGCGTCACGGCCTGCGACGGACTGACGTCGGCCGTTGTCGGCTGTTCGAACGTCACCCGTACCGGGACCCCGTGGCCGGCCGCCCCTCGATCGGTCGGAGCGTGCTCGGATCGCACCAGTCGGTGGTGATGCGCCCCACGGGGTCGATCCAGGTCACGAGGGCCTGCCAGCCGTTCGACGTCGGCCTCCACAGCAGGACCAGGCCAGGCATCTCGACCGGCACGAAGGCCGGCCGGACCCACACGTGCCGGACGCCTGACATCCCCCAAGAATAGAACATGTGTTCGAGTTGGGTCGGGGTGGTCCGGGACCCGGCGGCGA
>NZ_JBMCZA010000133.1:7820-8702 GCF_048654705.1 Nocardioides sp. CPCC 206348 | reverse complement strand
CACGCCGGCCGCGCGAAACAGGTCAAGTCCATCAGCCCACGCCTCGGTGCTCATGCCGTCGCCTCGCTGACGACGCGCGAAGAACCCCACCGGATCGCGGGCTGCACCGCCGATGCCCGAGCAGCGCGGACCTGCCGCATCCTGCACTCGTGCTCGATGTCCCGGCGCATCTCCTCCTCGGTGGGGAATATGCAGGGAGCGCCGTGGTCCTCCTTGCAACGACCGGTGTCGCCGTAGATCGTGCAGCGCCCGACCGCGAGGTCGAGGTCGGAGATCGTGTCATGCAGGCGCGTCAGGGCTCCGATGGTCTCGCGCAACAGGTGCAGGGTGCCGGTTCCCCGGACGTTCGCGTGCACAGTGTCGTAGTCGCCATCCACGCCGAGGGTGATCAGGACCTGCCCAGCATGGTCGGTCCAGGTGGCGTAGTGCTCCAGTTCGTCGCGGTCGGCCCTCCAGACCGCGGTCCTCTGGTCGCCAGTGCCCTCAACCTGAAAGTCGTCAATCTGCATGCTCATCGGCTGGCCTCAACGCGCTGAGCCACCTGATCGAGGAGTGGTGTCATCTCGTCCTCGGACGGAGCGAGCGCAAAGAACGCTCCCACCACCGCGGCGAAGAGGGCGGCCAGGAGCAAGGCGGTGATCGTGCTCATGCTGCGACCTCGCAGAACGAGCAGGACCACTCCGACAGGTGGCAGGTGTCGGCGTCGTGGTCGGTCAGCGACTGCGCCACTGCGTGGGCGATCGCTTCGTGGATGTTGGTCATCGAGGTTCCTCTCACCAGTGGTGGAGGAGCGGGATCAGATGGACACGTGGTGGACACGAGAGCCAAATGCGAAACCGCCCCTGACTTGCGTTTCCGCAGGTCAGAGGCGGTTTCGTCTCT
>NZ_JBMCZA010000133.1:6976-7810 GCF_048654705.1 Nocardioides sp. CPCC 206348 | reverse complement strand
GCCTGACATCCCCCAAGAATAGAACATGTGTTCGAGTTTGGTCAGGCGGTCCGGGAACCGACGGCGAGCGGGAAATGGCCGTACGTGATGCCTGCCTGGCGTCGACACGGAAGAACGAAACAGCCCCTGAATCTGCGTCTCCGCAGCTCAGGGGCTGTTTGCTGTGCGTGGGCGATACTGGGTTTGAACCAGTGACCTCTTCCGTGTCAGGGAAGCGCGCTACCGCTGCGCCAATCGCCCGTGGTGAAGCTTGTGAAGTTGTGTTGTGGAGGTGGGTACGGGATTTGAACCCGTGTACACGGATTTGCAGTCCGTTGCCTCGCCTCTCGGCCAACCCACCGCGAAGGCCACCCAAACCAACAAATCTGGACTGACCTGGTCAGCCAGTGGGTCTGACCTCTCCGAGCGGACAACGAGACTCGAACTCGCGACCTCAACCTTGGCAAGGTTGCGCTCTACCAACTGAGCTATGTCCGCATGCACGCCATCTTCGGGTTTTTCGACCCTGTTCTGGTGCGCGTCAGAACATTAGCCGATGGGGTCGGCCGTGCCAAAACGGGCCCCTCCTTCGGGATGTCGCGGCGGCACCCGGCGCCTGAACAGGGTGCTTCTAGGGTGGTCCCATGCGCGTGTGGATCAACGGCCGGATGCTGCCCGATGCGACCGCTCCGGCGGTGCCCGTCACCGACCACGGCCTGACCGTCGGCGACGCGGTGTTCGAAGCCGTCAAGGTGGTCGACGGCCAGCCGTTCGCCTTCCAGCGCCACCTCGACCGGCTGGAGCGGTCCGCGGCCGGCCTCGGCCTGGTCGGGCTCTCGCCCGACGCCGTACGGC
>NZ_JBMCZA010000133.1:6545-6926 GCF_048654705.1 Nocardioides sp. CPCC 206348 | reverse complement strand
GCGTCGCCCATGGAGGCGGCGGCGGAGACGACGGCCGTGATCACGGTGCCCTGGCCGCGCAACGAACGCGGTGCGCTGGCCGGGCTGAAGACGACGTCCTACGCGGAGAACGTGGTGGCTCTCGAGGCTGCCCGCGCGAAGGGTGCGACGGAGGCGATCTTCGCCAACCTCGCGGGCAACCTCTGTGAGGGCACGGGCACGAACGTCTTCTACGTGGTGGACGGCGAGCTGCGCACCCCGACCCTCGCCAGCGGCTGTCTGGCCGGCGTCACCCGTGACCTGGTCCTCGAGTGGTTCGGCGGGCGCGAGGTCGACGAACCGCTGACGGTCGCGGCGGCGGCCGACGAGATCTTCCTCGTCTCGACCACGCGCGACGTCCAG
>NZ_JBMCZA010000133.1:4771-6443 GCF_048654705.1 Nocardioides sp. CPCC 206348 | reverse complement strand
GATCTCGACGAACATGGCGCGGGTGTCGACATGGCGGTGAAATCCCATGCGCCTGGCCTTGGAGCCGTCGGCAATGACGTCGTAGTCCCAGCCGAGCACGAAGTCGCCGAAGGCCCACGACGACAGTTGTGAGTAGGGGATCGGCTCGAGGTCGTGCTCGCGCACGATCTCGTCCCAGATCGATTCCTTGTCCGCCATCACGTCCACCAGTGCCAACGGCAGGGGAGCGGCCGTCTCGAGTCCGAAGTTCTCGGCAATGACCGGCCACATGTCCTGCCAGCGGAACAGGTCGCCGTTGTTGATGTTGAAGGCCTGGTTGGCGCACTCCGGTGTCGTTGCTGCCCAGACGGTCGCCTCGGCGAGGAGGCCGGCATCGGTCATCTCGATGAGGCTCGTCCAGGCGCCGGGCTTTCCCGGGAAGCGCAGCGGCACGCCGAGGTGCTTCGAGATGGTCGCGTACGTCGCCAGCAGCACCGCGAGGTTCATCGGGTTCCCCAGTGCGAACCCACACACCACGGACGGGCGGATCGCCGACCAGGTCCAGTTCTTGCCGTGCTGGCGTTCCTCCAGGAAGTCCTGCTGGCTGACGTTGAACTCTGGCGGCATGTGGCGGGCGTCGTCCTCGCGGGCAGGGGTCCGGAACGGTCCCAGGTGGGCGCCGTACACCTTGTAGCCCTGCATCAGGCTGACGTGCTCGAGGTTCGTCGCCACGGACTCGATCGTGGTGATCGTGTTGACGAGCATGGTCAGGTTCGGGGCGACGAGCTCTGCCCACGAGGGGCGGTCCTGGTAGGCGGCGTAGAAGACGTGGGTCACGCCGGCGAGGTGCGCGAGCTTCGCAGCCGTGTCGGCCTGGTCCAGGAGGTCGACGGCGATGTGGCGAACGCGGTCGGTGTCGACGCCACCCGATCGAGAGAGCCCGACGATCTCCCAGTCGCCCAGTGAGGCCAGGTGCTCGACCAGGTTGCCCCCGATCACCCCTCGAGCTCCGACGACGAGTGCGACCTTGGTTCCGTGCGGCATCAGCTGACTCTTCCCATCGATGAATCGTGAAATGACGATCTGAGTATGTCACAGATCCATCGCACATTGCCGATGCGTCTAGGATGCACGGGTGGAGCCGACGCTGCAGACCGACGAGCTGGAGGCCGCGCTCAAGGCGCTGGCCAATCCGGCGCGGGTGCGAATCCTCGGTTGGCTCAAGGACGTCGGTTCGTTCCCGTCGCAACTGGAACCGGCCGAGGAGGTCGGGGTGTGCCTGAAGCACATCCAGGCAAGGGCGAACGTCTCGCAGTCGACGGCGTCGCAGTACATGGCGAGCCTCGCGGCCGCTGGACTGGTGACCGCTACGCGCGCGGGCAAGTGGACTCACTACGCGCGCAACGAGGAACAGATCGCGCGCCTTGCCGAGCACATCCGCCGGGCTCTCTGAGCCTAGGCTCTCGCTGACTCGATCACCGTGAGCTCGACGCCTGCGCCGAGCCGGTAGGGGTTCGTCGCGAGCAGCGCACCGAGAGCGCGGCGCATCCGCGACACCTCGGCCCGGACCGTCACCTGGTGCTCGCCGTCGCCGTACAACCGATGGCTGAGGGTGGCTGCGGTGACGCCGACACGGCCGGCCGCGCCGAGGATGGCCACGATGTCCGCGTGCCGGGGTGACAGCGCCACCCGC
>NZ_JBMCZA010000133.1:2417-4734 GCF_048654705.1 Nocardioides sp. CPCC 206348 | reverse complement strand
GGGGAGGCGGTCAGGTCGAGGGTGGCGCGCAGCACGTGCCCGCCTCCGGACGGACGGATCAGCCACCCGCCGCGCAGCCGCTCGGGCAGGCACAGGCCCAGGCCGGGCACGGCCAGCGCCCGGTCGGCGCGTGGTGCTTCCACCCGGTCGCGCACCGCGACGCCCTGGTGGGCTGCCACCCAGCCGTGGTCGTCGACCACGAGCAACGGTCCGTTGGCGCCGGACAGCAGCGGTTCCGCCGTACGCCGGAGCAGCTCCAGGCCCTCCTCGTGATGGCGCCACAACCTGGCCTCCGCCAGCCGCACGGATGCCGTGACGAGGGCCTCGATCGCCGGGTGCAGCGTGAGTGCCGGCCCGCTCACGTCGACGATGCCGAGGAGGCTGCCGTCGATCGGGTCGTGGATCGGGGAGGCCGTGCAGTACCAGGGCACCTGTGCGTTCTCGAAGTGCTCGGCGGAGAACAGCTGCACGGGCGCGGACTCCGCCAGCGCCGTGCCGATGGCGTTGGTGCCGACGGCGCCCTCGGTCCAGACCGCGCCCTCGGCGAACCCGAGGTGGTCCGCCTGGCGCTTGACCCGGGGCGAGCCGCTGCGCCACAGCACGATGCCGTCGGCACCGGCCACCACGACGAGGTAGTTCGACGCGTCGGCGGCGCTCAGCAGCAGCTCCCGGATCTCGTCGATGACCAGGGCCAGCCGCGACGTACGACGACGTTCGTCCACCTCGAACGGGGCAAGCGGATCGCGACCGTTGCGACCGTCAGGGTCGATGCCGAGTCCGAGCACCCGGTTCCACGAACGCGCGACCACCGGCCGTGGCCGTTCCGGGGGCGCACCTCCGGACAGCACGGCGTCGTGGATCCGGACCAGGTCACGAGCCCGCGTCACCAGATCGGTCGGTGCGGTCATGCGTTCACTGTAGGTCCGGCGATGTGACGGGGACCACATGCAACAACGTGCAACGGTTCCCGGGGGTCACCGCCGCGGAGTGTCCTGTCGACATGACCCAACTCGACGAACGTCCCGTGGACGCCGCCCCAACCGCCGGCGCGTCCGACCCCGCCACCACGTGGTTCGCCGCCCTTGAGGAGGCCTTCGCCGCCCGCGACATCGACCGGGCCGCCGGCCTCTTCGCCGCCACCAGCTTCTGGCGGGACCTGGTCGCGTTCTCGTGGAACCTCACCACCGTGGAGGACCCGGTCGGTGTGGCCGACCTCCTCACCCAGACCCTCGACCGTGTGGACCCCCGTGGGTTCCGCCTGTCGGAGCCGGCCGCCACCGCTGACGGCGTCACCACGGCGTGGTTCGAGTTCGAGACCGCCGTCGGCCGCGGCCGCGGACTTGTCCGGCTGGTCGACGAGGACGGCCCGAAGGCCTGGACGTTCCTCACGACGCTCTACGAGCTCAAGGGCCACGAGGAGCCCCGTGGAGTACGACGTCCGATGGGCGCCGAGCATGGCGCGACCCGCGACCGCGTGACCTGGGCGGAGAAGCGCCGTGCCGAGGAGGCGGCACTCGGAGTGGACACCCAGCCGTACGTGCTCGTCGTGGGCGGCGGTCAGGGCGGCATCGCCCTCGGTGCCCGGCTGCGCCAGCTCGGCGTACCCGCCCTTGTGATCGACAAGCACCCGCGACCGGGCGACCAGTGGCGCAACCGCTACAAGTCCCTCTGCCTGCACGACCCGGTCTGGTACGACCACCTGCCGTACCTCAAGTTCCCGGACAACTGGCCGGTCTTCGCGCCCAAGGACAAGGTCGGTGACTGGCTGGAGTTCTACACGCAGGTCATGGAGGTGCCGTACTGGTCGAACACCATGGCCACGAAGGCCTCCTACGACGAGGCCGCGGGGGAGTGGACGGTGCATCTCGAGCGCGAGGGCAAGCCGCTCGTCCTGAAGCCTTCGCAGCTGGTGATGGCGACCGGGATGTCGGGCAAGGCCAACATCCCGACCATCCCCGGCCAGGACGTGTTCGCGGGCGAGCAGCACCACTCGTCGCAGCACCCCGGCCCCGACGCCTACACGGGCAAGAAGGTCGTCGTGATCGGCAGCAACAACTCCGCCTTCGACATCTGCGGGGCGCTGTGGGAGCACGGTGCCGACGTCACGATGGTGCAGCGGTCCTCCACGCACATCGTGAAGAGCGACACGCTCATGGACATCGGCCTCGGCGACCTCTACTCGGAGCGGGCGCTCGAGGCCGGCGTCACCACCGAGAAGGCGGACCTGATCTTCGCGTCGTTGCCCTACCGGATCATGCATGAGTTCCAGATCCCGCTCTACGACCAGATGAAGGAGCGCGACAAGGACTTCTACGAC
>NZ_JBMCZA010000133.1:0-2362 GCF_048654705.1 Nocardioides sp. CPCC 206348 | reverse complement strand
GCCGCCGAGCTCGTGGCCAGCGGTGACGTGAAGCTGGCGAAGGGCGAGGTCGACCACCTCGACGAGCGTGCCGTCGTACTCGCGAACGGAACGGAGCTGCCGGCCGACCTGGTCGTCTACGCGACGGGCTACGGCTCCATGAACGGGTGGGCGGCCGACCTGATCAGCCAGGAGGTCGCGGACCGCGTCGGGAAGGTCTGGGGCCTGGGCTCCGACACGACGAAGGATCCCGGACCGTGGGAGGGGGAGCAGCGCAACATGTGGAAGCCGACCCAGCAGGAGAACCTCTGGTTCCACGGCGGCAACCTCCACCAGTCCCGCCACTACTCGTTGTACCTCGCGTTGCAGCTCAAGGCCCGGCACGCGGGCCTCGAGACGCCGGTCCACCGGCTCCAGGAGGTGCACCACCTCGGGTGATCTCCCGGCCTTGTCAGGAGTACGACGACCCCGGCCCGATTCCGGTGGCATGATCGGGATGCGTTAGAGTCTGCGACCGCATCACGATCGGGCGATTGGCGCAGTGGTAGCGCGCTTCGTTCACACCGAAGAGGTCACTGGTTCGAACCCAGTATCGCCCACCGATAAGCCGCAGCAAGCGACACCAAGAGACCCCCAGCCGGGTGAATCGGCCGGGGGTCTCTTCGTTTCACCGGGGTAGGTTCCCGGCAACCGGGTAACGCGCGTCTACGTACCTGGCGCGTCGCAAGTGGGAGAGCGCCGGACCCTCGACGAAGGAATGTCCGCATGGCCACGAAGCGACCGCCCGTCAGCACGCCAGAGCAGCGCGGCGAGGGGGACGAGCTGCACCAGGGCGTCAAGCGCGGTGAACGGATGACGACGGCGACCGGCACTCCGCTCGGCGACGGCCAGAACTCCCTCAAGGTCGGCGATCGCGGACCGACCCTGCTGGAGGACTTCGCGTTTCGCGACAAGCTGTTCCACTTCGACCACGAGCGCATCCCCGAGCGTGTCGTCCATGCGCGCGGGTACGGCGCCCACGGCACCCTCGAGTGCCTCGACCCGATCACGGACCTGACCAGGGCGGCCCCGTTCCAGGCGAAGGGCAAGAAGACCGAAGCGTTCGTCCGGTTCTCCACGGTCGCCGGCAACCTCGGCTCCCCGGACCTCGCGCGCGATGTTCGTGGCTTCGCAGTGAAGCTCTACACCGACGAGGGCAACTGGGACATCGTCGGCAACAACATTCCGGTCTTCTTCATCCAGGACGCGATGAAGTTCCCCGACCTCGTCCACGCGGTCAAGGAGGAGCAGGACCGCGGTTGGCCGCAGGCCGCGTCCGCCCATGACACCTTCTGGGACTTCGTGTCGCTCATGCCGGAGTCGACGCACATGCTGTTGTGGGCCATGAGTGACCGTGCGATCCCGCGTTCCTTCCGGTTCATGGAGGGATTCGGCGTCCACACGTACCGGTTCGTCGACGCGGACGGTCGGGACACCTTCGTCAAGTTCCACTGGAAGCCGCGGCAAGGCCTGCAGTCGGTGGTCTGGAACGAAGCGCTCAAGATCAACGGCGCCGATCCGGACTTCCACCGTCGTGACCTCTATGCCGCGATCGACTCCGGCGACTTCCCGCAGTGGGACCTCGGGGTGCAGGTCTTCGACGAGAAGTTCGCCGACGGATTCGACTTCGACGTCCTCGACGCCACCAAGGTGATCCCCGAGGAGGTGTTGCCGGTGCGCATCATCGCGCGGCTGACCCTGGACCGGGTGGTCGACAACGTGTTCGCCGAGACCGAGCAGGTGGCGTTCGGCACCCACAACGTCATTCCCGGCGTCGACTTCAGCAACGACCCGCTGTTGCAGGGCCGCAACTTCTCCTACCTCGACACCCAGCTCAAGCGCCTCGGCAGCACGAACTTCACCCAGCTCCCGGTCAATGCGCCTCGCTGCCCGGTCCTGCACTTCCAGCGCGACGGGCACATGCAGACCGATCCGCAACGGGGGCGGGGCAACTACGAGCCCAACTCGCTGACCGGCGACGACCGCGGACCCCGCGCAGACGTCACCCATGGCTATCAGAGCGTGCTCCGGCAGGAGCAGGGGCCGACGCGACGGCTGCGGGCCGAGTCGTTCGCCGATCACTACAGCCAGGCGCGGCAGTTCTTCATCAGTCAGACCGACGTGGAGCGCGACCACATCGTCGCGGCCTTCGCCTTCGAGCTCGGCAAGGTCGAGGACACGAAGATCCGCACCCGGATGCTGGCCAACCTCCGCAATGTCGCTGACGACCTGGCCCAGCGAGTCGCTGACCAGCTGGCCATGCCGTTGCCCGAAGCCTCGCCCGCCGCCGTACCCACTCGTACCGACCTGCCCGAGTCACCGGCCCTGAGCATCCTGCTCAACG
>NZ_JBMCZA010000132.1:430-7519 GCF_048654705.1 Nocardioides sp. CPCC 206348 | reverse complement strand
GGGTTCGGATCTTTCCTATCTCTTGCGAGATCACATGGTCGGGCTGACAGGATTTGAACCTGCGGCCTCTTCGTCCCGAACGAAGCGCGCTACCAAGCTGCGCCACAGCCCGCCGATCACCAGCCCCTTGCGGGGACGGCTCACAAGCACGGGAGCATAGCGGAGGCGGGAGGCCGACCTGCAATCGGGAGCCGGGTCGTGGCTACGGCACGGGCAGCAGGTTGAGGACCACTGCTTCGGGCCGGCAGGCGATCCGGACCCGGGTGTAGGGGTTGGTGCCGATGCCTGCGGAGACGTGCAGGACCGACGACCCCGGGTCGCCCGGCCGGGAGTCGGCCGGGTGGCGGTGCAGGCCGCTGGCCCGCGCCGGCTCGATGTCGCAGTTCGTGGTCAGCGCACGGGAGCCGCCGGGCCAGGGCAGACGCACCTGGCCGCCGTGCGTGTGCCCGGCGATGATGGCGTCGTACCCGTCCCGGGCGAACTGGTCCAGCACCCTGAGGTACGGCGCATGGGCCACCGCGATGCGCAGGTCGGCGTCGGGTTCGGCCGGGCCGGCGACGGCAGCCAGGTCGTCGTACGCGAGGTGGGGGTCATCGACCCCGGCGAACGCGAAGGTCGTCTCGCCGACGGTCAACCGGGAGCGACGGTTGGTCAGGTCCAGCCAGCCCGCGCCTGCCATCCCCGCGGTCAGGTCGCCCCAGGGGAGCTGGGGGACGTCGGTGTGGCGCCTGCCGTCGTCCGGTGTCAGGTAGGCCAGCGGGTTGCGCACGCCCGGCTCGAAGTAGTCGTTGGAGCCGTGGACGAAGACGCCCGGCACGTCGAGGAGGTCGCCGAGGCTGTCGAGGACGACGGGGACGGCATCGCGGTGCGCGAGGTTGTCGCCCGTGTCGATGACGAGGTCGGGCTCGAGCGCGGCCAGCGACCGCAGCCACTCCTGCTTCCGAGTCTGCCCGGGCGTCATGTGGATGTCCGTCAGGTGCAGGACCCGGAGCGGCCGCATGCCGGCCGGCAGCACCCGGACGTCGTAGGTCCGCACCGTGTACTGACGGGCCTCCCAGGCCGCGTACGACGTCACAGCGGCCCCGAGCACGCCGCCGACGCCGACGCCGCGCAGCAGAGCTCGCCCGAATCCCATTCGGCAAGCACATCACACGGCAGGCACAATCAAGGCATGAGCACCCTCAAGGACCGTCTGCGCGCCGACCTCACCACCGCCATCAAGGCCCGTGACGAGCTCCGGTCGTCCACCCTCCGGATGGTCCTCACCGCCGTCACCAACGCCGAGGTGGCCGGGAAGGTCGCCAAGGAGCTCACCGACGACGAGGTGCTCACCGTCCTCTCCAGCGAGGCGAAGAAGCGTCGCGAGGCCGCCGTGGCGTTCGAGGAGGGCAACCGGCCCGAGCAGGCCGCCAAGGAGCGCGCCGAGACGGCAGTGCTCCAGGACTACCTGCCCCAGCAGCTCGGGGTCGAGGAGATCGCCGCCATCGTCACCGCTGCCGTCGAGCAGGTCGGCGCCGCGGGTGCCGGCCCCAAGGCCATGGGCCAGGTGATGGGCATCGTGACGCCGCAGGTCAAGGGCCGCGCCGACGGCGCTGCCGTGGCCGCGGAGGTACGACGCCAGCTCGGTTGAGCCGGCGCGACGTCAGTCGTCGTCCGGGGGCGGCGGTCCGCCGCCTTCGCCGCCGCCGCGCTTCTTCTTTTTCTTCGCCGCCTTCGGGCTGCCGTCGGAGATGTAGAGGGTGACGGTGTCGCCGGCACCGAGGTCGGCGCCCGAGCCCGGTGAGGAGTAGGCGACGAGGCCGGCGCGGTAGCCCGAGTCGACGGTGCCGCCACGGACGACGCTGAAGCCCAGGTCCTCGAGGGTCGCGCGTGCGTCCTCGTAGGAACGACCGGCCACCGAGGGCACGGGGGTCAGGACACCGGCGACGTCGGTGCCCGAGGGGCGTTCGAAGTCCTCGTCCTCGAGGTACTGCGCGATGGCCTTGAACGTGTCGCCCCAGAGCGGGCCGGCCGTCGTCGAACCGGAGGACGTGTAGAGCGTCCGCCCGCCGACCGACTTGCCGTCCAGCGACTCGGGGTGGCCCTTGCGGTTGACGCCGGCGACCACCGCGGCACCAGCGAGGTTCGGCGTGTAGCCGGCGAACCAGACGGAGTTGTTGCCGTTCGTCGTACCGGTCTTGCCCGCAGCGGGCTGGCCGGGCGACAGCGCCTGGCCGAATCCGCCGGGGGCGATCACGCCCCGCAGCACGTCGTTGACGGCGTTCGCGACCGGGCTGGCCAGCACCTGGGTGCAGCTCTTCTCGTACTTCTTGAGCACGTTGCCGTCGACGTCCTCGATCTGGGTGACCGGGCGGGCGTCGCAGTGCAGGCCGCGCGCGGCGAAGGTCGAGTAGGCCTCGGCCATCTCCAGCGGGCTGACGCTGGCCACGCCGAGCGTGAACGACGGGACGATGTTCGCCTTGGTCAGCGACCGGATGCCCATCCGCTTGGCGAGCTTCCACGGCTCGCAGATGCCGACCTCCTTCTCGAGGTTGACGAAGAACGTGTTGACCGACTTCTGGGTGCCTTCGTAGAGGTTCGGCGCGGCGGACGAGCGCGTGGAGTTGCCGGGCGTCCAGATGCCGCTGCTCTGGTACGGGCCGTCGCAGGTCTCGAACTCGCTCTCGACGAAGCGGCCGGGGTTGGGCGCGGGGAACCGCTTGCTGAGCGGGATCTTCTTCTGGACCGCCGCGGCGAGCACGAAGGCCTTGAACGTCGACCCGGGCTGGAAGCCGGCCGCGTCGCCGTACTTGGTCGGGACGGCGTAGTTGAGGAAGGTCTGGCCCTTCTTCTTGCCCATCGGCCGCGACTGGGCAAGGGCCCGGACGTTGCCGCTGCCGGGCTCGATCAGGGCGAGCGCGCCGACGGCCAGGTCGTCCTTGAAGACGTGGGACTTCACCGACGCCTGCGCGGCCTTCTGGAAGCGCATGTCGATGGTGGTCTTGATGGTCAGGCCACCGTTGAAGATCAGCGCCTCACGCTCCGCGGGGGTCTCGCCGAGGGCGGGGTCGGTCTTGAGCCAGCGCACGACGTAGTCGCAGAAGAACTGGGCGCCGGAGTTCACGCACCCGTTCGGCTGCTCCTGCACCTTGAGGCCGAGCTTGCGCTTCTTCGCCTCGTCCGCCTCGGCGTCGGTGACCACGCTGAGCTGGGCCATCCGGCCGAGCACGATGTTGCGCCGCACCATCGCCTGCGCGGCGTTCTTGGTGGGGTTGTAGGCCTCGGGGCTCTGCACCAGTCCGGCCAGCAGGGCTGCCTGGCGCAGGTCGAGGTCCTTGGCGTTCACGCTGAAGTAGTGCTGGGCGGCGGCCTGGACGCCGTACGCGCCGTCACCGAAGTAGGCCGTGTTGAGGTACCGCTCGAGGATCCAGTCCTTGGTGTGGCGCTTCTCGAGCGCGATCGCGTAGCGCAGCTCCTTGAGCTTGCGACCGTAGGTGTCGTCGGTCGCTGCGGCGCGTTCCTCGTCGGTCTTGGCCTGGTTGATCAGGGTCAGCTTGACCAGCTGCTGCGTGATCGACGAGCCGCCCTGGGCGACGCCGCCCGCTGCCTGGTTGGTGAACAGGGCGCGCACCGTGCCCTTCACGTCGAGCGCGCCGTGCTGGTAGAAGCGGTAGTCCTCGATGGCGACGATGGCCTCGACCATCGTGCGCGAGATCTGGCGCAGGGGTACGTCGACGCGGTTCTGGTCGTACAGGGTGGCGATGGTGCGCCCGCCCTTGTCCTTGATCTCGGTGCGCTGCGGCAGCTGCTCGGTCGCGAGCTGCTGCGGGAGGTCGTCGACGGACTCGGCCACGTTGCGGGCGGTGAAGCCCAGGACGCCGGCGAAGGGGATCGCCAGGCCGGACACGACGACGCCGAGGACGGCAGAAACCAGCAGCATCACGCCGAGATGGGAGGCGATCTTGCCGGGCGGCAGGCCGTCGAACCGGGTGCGGGACATGGCCTCAGGGTACGGGACGTACCTGTGCGGACCGGACTCGTCGCGTGCCCCTCCGGAGGCACCGCCACGCTCAGCCTGCCGTGCGACTAGTCAGATGTGACTAGACAGGTTGGGCAGAACGAGCGATGTTGGTGAGGGGTAGTTGTCCTTTACTTTGTTCAAGTCGAAGAGGCCATGCGCTGTGGGGGTGCTGGCTCTTCGGAGGTGGGAACCACAAGGGGACAACATGTGGGTAGATGACTGGGCGCCCAGGGCGGCCTGCAGGGAATCACAGCCGGACCAGCTCTTCGTCCGTGGGGCAGAGCAGAACAAGGCCAAGCAGGTGTGTGCGGGTTGTGCCGTGCGCACCGAGTGCCTCGCCGAGGCGCTCGACAACCAGATCGAGTGGGGCGTCTGGGGCGGCATGACGGAACGGGAGCGCCGTGCGCTCCTGCGCCGCCGCCCGAGTGCATCGTGGCGCAAGGTCCTTGAGGACGCGCGCGACGGCCAGGGCGTTCCGGCTGTCTGAGGCCTGATCCGGGAGGGTTGCGCGAGCGGCCTTCCCGGCTGCTTCACCCCTGTGCCAACAGGGTGCCGACCGTGCGCAGCCCGTCGAGGTCGTGCACGTCTCCGGCGAGCGCCGGCACGACGACCGTCGCCACCTGCGGGTGGGCGGTCGCGAACCGGTCGCGCAGCATGCCCTCGCGCTGCACCATCCGCACCCGGTCGCCGTGCAACCGGAGCAGCCCGGCCGTCAGCGACCCCGCATCCTGCTGGCGCAGCCGCTCGGCCGCCGTCATCGCCTCGTCCGCGGACAGTGCCCCGGCCGGCTCCGGGCTGGCCCGGTTGATCACGAGTCCGGCCAACGGCATGCCGTCCTCGCTGAGCCGTTCCACGAAGTACTCGGCCTCGCGCAGCGCATCCGGCTCCGGTGCGGCGACCACGAGGAACGCCGTACCGTCGGCCTTGAGCAGCGAGTAGGTCAGCTGGGCACGCTGGCGGAACCCGCCGAAGACGGTGTCGAGCGCGGACACGAAGGTCTGCAGGTCCTTGAGGAACTGGGCGCCCAGGATCCGGGTCAGCGCGTTCGTGATCAGGCTGAACCCGGCCGTCATCAACTTCGCCGGGCCCTTGGCGGGCGCCATCATCAGCCGGACGAACTTGCCGTCGAGGAAGCTGGAGAGCCGTTCGGGGGCGTCGAGGAAGTCCAGGGCGGAGCGCGACGGGGGCGTGTCCACGACGATCAGGTCGTAGGTGCCGGCCGCTCGGGAGTCGCGGTGCAGCTGGCCGAGCTTCTCCATCGCCATGTACTCCTGCGTGCCCGCGAACGAGCTCGACAGCGCGATGTAGAACGGGTTGGCCAGGATCTGCTTCGCCTTCTCCGGGCTGGCCTGGGCGATGACCACCTCGTCGAAGGTGCGCTTCATGTCGAGCATCATCGCGTCGAGGCTGCCCTCGCCATTGACGCCGCTGACGGGACGAGGGGTGTTGTCGAGCTCCGCGATGCCCATCGACTGGGCCAGGCGACGCGCCGGGTCGATGGTGAGTACGACGACCTTCCGCCCGCGTTCGGCGGCGCGGAGCGCGAGCGCGGCACTGGTCGTCGTCTTGCCGACGCCGCCGGAACCGCAGCACACGATGATCCCGGTCTTCGGGTCATCGAGGAGGGCGTCGACGTCGAGGGCGCCCGCGCGCCGGGCGGGCGGGGTGGCGGGGCCGACGCGGGTCTGTCGCTGCGTGCTGCTGCGGGCCATGGTTCAGGCCATCCCTTGGGCTCGGAGGTGCGCGGCCAGCTCGTAGAGGCCGCCGATGTCGATGCCGCCGGCGATCCGGGGGAGCTCGTAGGACGGCACGTCGAGCTGGGCGACCAGCGCCCGTTGCGAGTCCTCGAGTGCGCGGCGCTCGGCGTGGTCGGCAGCTTCGGCGACGAGGTCCTCGACGAGGGTCGGGGTCACCGCGAGGCCCCCGGCGGTGAGGTCCTTCTCGATCGCGGCCTGGTCGAGGCCGCCCGTGCGGGCGGCTGCGAGGTCGTCGGCCGTGAGGTCCTGCGGCCGGACGAGGTTGACGATGACGCCACCGACGGGGAGCCGGTTGGCGCGGAGCTCGGCGATGCCGTCGATGGTCTCCTGCACCGGCATCTCCTCGAGCACGGTGACCAGGTGGACCGCCGTACGCGGCGACCGGAAGAGGGTCATCATCGTGTCGGACTGGGCCTTGATCGGACCGACCTTCGCCAGCCCGGCCAGTTCGTTGCTGACGTTGAGGAACTGGCAGATCCGGCCGGTCGGGGGCGCGTCCAGCACGACGTGGTCGTAGGTGATGGCGCCCTTGTTGCGGCTGTTGCGCTCGACGGCCTCGTAGACCTTGCCGGTCAGCAGCACGTCGCGCACGCCCGGCGCGATGGTGGTGGCGAACTCGATGACGCCGAAGCGGTCCAGCGCCTTCCCGGCGCGGCCCAGGCGGTAGTACATGGAGAGGTACTCCAGCAGCGCGGACTCCGCGTCGATGTGCAGTGCGTGCACGACGCCGCGCCCGCCGTCGTCGTCGGGGAGGCCGGTGGTCAGGCGCCGCTCGACGTACGGAAGGGGGTCGACGTCGAACATCCGCGCGATGCCCTGGCGGCCCTCGACCTCGCACAGCAGGACGTTCTTGCCCCGGCTGGCCAGCGCGAGCGCCAGTGCGGAGGCCACCGTCGACTTGCCCGTGCCGCCCTTGCCGGAGACGACATGCAGACGAACCTTCGCCCAATCACTCACCGGGGCAGCGTAGCGACAGGGGAGGCCCACGGGTGCTGATCCGTCCCGTGAACCTCCCCACGCCGCTGCGCCGACCCCGGGGTCGCTGCCGGTCGGCTCCCGGCTCACTCCATGGCGAGCCCCGCCGCGGGCGTCGTACGGCTGGCCCGGCGGGCCGGCACCACCGCGGCGAGCAGCCCGGCCACCGCCGATGCCGTCACGACCAGGGCCAGCTGGGTCCACGGCAGCACCAGGCCGGCGCCACTGACCACCGGCCCGACCAGTGCCTGCACGCCGGCCCAGGCGAACGTGACGCCCAGCGCGGTGCCGAGGACGGTGGCGACCACGGCCAGCAGGACGGCCTCGGTGGCGAGCATCCGCCGGAGCTGGCGGCGG
>NZ_JBMCZA010000132.1:0-347 GCF_048654705.1 Nocardioides sp. CPCC 206348 | reverse complement strand
GCGATGAGCACCGCGATCGCGAGCAGTCCCACGACACCCCCGGTCACGACGTCGAGCTGGAGGTCGACGTACGCCCGTCGGGCCAGTCCGTTCTCGACACCGGCGTCGATCGGTACGGCGATCGCCTCGAGGGAGCCGGCGAGGTCCTCGGGATCGGCGTCGTCCGCCGCACGGACCCAGAGGGCCTGCACGGACGGATCCGGGGCGAGGCGGTCCAGCGTCGTACGCCGGACCAGGGCGGCTTCTCCCCAGCCCTCGCCGCCGACCACCCGGAGGCGCTCGGTCCGGTCGCCGACGGTGACGTCGACGCGGTCGCCCGGTTCGACGCCGTCGCCGAGGAGGTCCCA
>NZ_JBMCZA010000131.1:103030-127727 GCF_048654705.1 Nocardioides sp. CPCC 206348 | reverse complement strand
GGTGCCGCCTTCTTGGCGGGTGCCGCCTTCTTGGCAGGGGCCGGTGCCGCCTTCTTGGCCGGTGCGGCCTTCTTGGCAGGGGCCGGTGCCGCCTTCTTGGCGGGAGCGGCCTTCTTGGCAGGGGCCGGTGCCGCCTTCTTCGCGGGAGCGGTCTTCTTGGCCGGAGCCGCCTTCTTGGCGGGTACGGCGGTCTTCGCCGCAGCCTTCTTCGCAGGTGGGGTGGTGGGTGCCGCGGCCGCTGCAGCGGCCTTCCGCGGGCGGATCATCTTCCGCGCTGCAGATGCGGCCTGACCGGCCAGAGACTTCTTCGTGCTGCGGGCCATCACGGACTCCTTGGAACGGGCACCACGCGACCGGAAGGCTACGGGCGTGATGCGGAGGGTAACGACTTCCGCCAACCTCACCAAGCAGGCGCACCGCACAACAACGAACCGGCCGGTCCGCGTGATGCGGACCGACCGGTTGATGTTGTCGGGCTCAGGCCTCTTCTTCGCCGAGGATGGAGCGCAGACGCTTGGGCGCCGGAGCCTCCTCGACGGGGGCGAGGGTGTCGCCCGGGGTCTGCAGCGCCTCGAGCTGCTGCGTGAAGTAGCTCTTGAGCCGCGAGCGGTACTCGCGCTCGAACGAACGCAGCGTCTCGACCTCGGCGGAGAGCTTGTCGCGCTCCTTCTCCAGGTCACCGAAGAGCTGCGTACGACGCTCGGCGGTCTCGCCGTCGAGCATCTCGGCGCGGGTCCGGGCGTCGGACTCGAGGCGGTCGGACTTGACCTTGGCCTCGGACTCCAGGCGCTCGGACTTGGTGCGCGCCTCGCCGACGATCTTGTCGGCCTCGTTCTTGGCGTCCTCGACGAGCTCGTCGGCGTTGCGCGTCGCGATCTCGAGGAGGCGGGCCGCGGCGTTGGACGCCTCGGGAACCGTCTCGACGCGGATCGTCTGGATCTTCTGGTCACCGGACGGCACGACGCTCGGCGCAGCCACCGGCTGAATCGGCGCGGGGGCAACGACCTCGACGGGCGCGGGTGCGGGCGGCTCGGGAGCAACCTCGGCAACGGGCGCAAGCTGCGTCGGAGCATCGAACGCAGAAGACGATCCGGACTGTGCGGCAGCGAGCTTGGTGCGGAGGTCGTCGTTCTCCTGGGTCAGGCGAGCCAGCTCGGCCTCAACCTCATCCAGGAACTGGTCGACCTCGCCCATGTCGTAGCCCTCGCGCAGCCGGACCGGCGTAAAGCGCTTGTTGCTCACGTCCTCAGGCGTCAGCGGCATGACCTCACCTATCTTCGAAGTTCTAAGGACAAACTGTCTCGTCAAACTAATCTGGGGGAACCTTAGCGCCTGCTGGCGAGAAGGCCGCATCACCCGTCACACCAAGCGCACGAAGGGCGTGTCGTCCCACGTCACGTCAGCAGTGTCGACCGGTTCACCGACAGCAACACGTAGGCCAGGATCATGACCAGGATGAAGCTGATGTCGAGGGCGAAATTGCCGATCCGGATCGGCTTGATCACCTTGCGCAACGCGTTGATCGGCGGATCCGTCACCGAGTAGGCGGTCTCCAGGAAGACCAGCACGGGTCCGCGCGGCTCCCAGGTGCGGGCGAAGACCTGGACCCAGTCGGTCATGAAACGGACCCACAGGAACGCGATGAAGGCGAACAGCAGGCCTTCGATGATCCACCCAGCGATTGTCACGACACCAATCTATCGGGGCCGGCCCAACGGCTGGCCCCCCGGTCGAATCGGCTCAACTCTGGTTGAAGAACCCGTTGTCGGCGATCCGCGCCTTGTCCTCGGCCGCGACCGTGACGTTCGGCGGGGACAGCAGGAACACCTTGTTGGTGACCCGCTCGATCGTGCCGCGGGTCGCGAAGATCAGGCCGGCGGCGAAGTCGACGAGGCGCTTGGCGTCCTGGTCGTTCATCTCGGTGAGGTTCATGATCACCGGGATGCCTTCGCGGTACTGCTCGCCCACCGAGCGCGCCTCGTTGTAGGTGGTCGGGTGCAGGGTCGTGATCCGGGACAGCTCGGCGACGACGGGCTGCGGAGCCACCGCGACGGGACGGCGACGCTCTTCGAGGTCGGCGACCGTGTTCGACGGCACGGCGCGGACGGGACGTGCAGTGCGCGCCTCACGCGCGGGTGCCTGCTCGTTCACCTCGTCGTCGTACTCGTCATAGCCGGTGTCTTCCAGCAGGCCGAGGTACTCGCCGATCCTGCGCATCGCACCGCTCATGACTGTTGCCTCCGTGATTCGTGCCCCGAGGTGTTGGGACATCTGGTGGTGTTCTGGACATTACTGGACTCCAGGCCTCGATCCGAGGACCGCGGTGCCGACGCGCACGTGTGTCGCGCCGGCGGAAATTGCGGCCTCGAGATCGCCGCTCATGCCGGCGGAGAGGACGGATGCTTCGGGGTGGTGGTCGAGGAACTCCGTGCGGATCCGGGCCAGCCTCGCGAAGGCCTCCGCAGGGTCCTCGTCGCGGGGCGCGACGGCCATCAGGCCACGCAGCTCGAGCTCCGGATGCTGGTCGACGGCGGCCGCCAGGTCGGCGAGCCCGGACGGGTCGGCGCCGGCGCGATGTTCGCTCCCGGGCGGGTCCAGGCTCACCTGCAGCAGTACGTCGACCGACCGGTCCCGCTCGCCGGCGCCGCGTGCGATCCGGGCGATCAGCCCGGGCCGGTCGACGGACTCGACCACGTCGGCGTAGCGCGCGACAGCGGCGGCCTTGTTGGACTGCAGGGCGCCGACGTAGTGCCAGCGCACGGCGAGGTCGGCGCACTCGGCTGCCTTTGCCTCAGCCTCCTGGTGCCGGTTCTCCCCCACATCGGTGACGCCGAGCCCGGCGAGCAGTCGCACATCGGTCGCCGGGAAGAACTTGGTGACCACGACCAGGCGTGCGTCGCCCGCGGGGCGACCGGCGGCCGCACAGGCCGCGTCGATACGGGCGTGGACCGTGGCGAGGTTGGCCGCGAGCTCGTCGCGCCGGGTCATCGGTGACCACCGAGCCGGATGATGCCGGCCTGCCGTCCGGCGCGTGCACCGTCGCGTCGGTAGGAGTGGAGGTCGGGCGACTCACGGGTGCAGCGGCCGACGTCGACGACCTCGACGCCGACGGCGGTGAGCTGGGCACGCACGCCCGCACCGATGTCGAGTGCAGGTGTCCCCCACGACGTCGTCGACCGGCTCGCCGGGACGGTTGCCGCCACCTCGTCGCTCAGGTCGGCCGGGACCTCGTAGCAGGATCCGCAGATGTGCGGGCCCACCCAGGCCGTGATCCGGTCGCCGCCGAGCTCCCGCATCCGGGCCACTGTCGCCGGGACCACGCCGAGCGCCATGCCGAGCCGACCTGCGTGGGCAGCGCCGATGACCTGGGCGTCGGGGTCCGCGAGGAGCACCGGGACGCAGTCAGCGGCGCGCACCATCAGGGTGATGCCCGGGGTGACGGAGACGATGGCGTCCGCCTCCGGCGCTGCGTCGTACGACGAAGGGCGGGTCGCGTCCGCGACGACCACCGCGTTGCCGTGGACCTGGCGCAGGTCAGCGAGGTCGTCGCCGGGCGCGAAGTCGTCGAGCAGCAGGCGGAGGTTCTCCGCCCGGGCGGATTCCGCATCGCCACCGTCCCGGGCGAGGTTCAACTCGCCGAAGGGCGCAGCACTGACCCCGCCGACCCGGTCCGTGAAGGCCAGGTCGACGGGGCCCGTGGTGATGCGGAATGAATACATCCCTACTTCAGGAAGTCGGGGACGTCCAGGTCGTCACCATCGTCGAACTGGATCGGCGCCGGGGTGGTCCGGGCGCCGACGGGCTGCGGCTCGGGAGCCGACTCCCGCGCGGGGGCGGGGGTCTCCTCGCGACGGCTGGCGACGGCGCCGGCGGCGGCGCGGGTCTCGGCCTGCGTCTGCTGCGGGCGAGCCTCACGCCGAGCGGCGGAGTCCTGGCGCTTCGGGAGCCCCCCGTCGAAGCCGGCGGCGATGACCGTCACGCGGACCTCGTCACCGAGGGCGTCGTCGATGATCGTTCCGAAGATGATGTTGGCGTCGGCGTGCACCGCGTCGGCCACCATCGCGGCGGCCTCGTTGATCTCGAAGATGCCGAGGTCCGAGCCACCGGCGATCGAGAGCAGGACACCATGGGCACCGTCGATCGACGCCTCCAGGAGCGGGCTGCTGATCGCCATCTCGGCGGCGGCCAGCGCGCGGTCCTCACCGCGGGCCGAGCCGATGCCCATCAGCGCGGAACCGGCGTTGCTCATGACGGCCTTGACGTCGGCGAAGTCGACGTTGATCAGACCGGGGGTCGTGATCAGGTCGGTGATGCCGGAGACGCCCTGGAGCAGGACCTGGTCGGCCTGCTTGAACGCGTCGAGCATCGAGACGTTGCGGTCGGAGATCTGCAGCAGCCGGTCGTTGGGGATCACGATGAGGGTGTCGACCTCTTCGCGGAGCCGCTCGATGCCGTCGTCGGCGGACTTCTTGCGACGCGCACCCTCGAAGCTGAACGGGCGGGTGACGACACCGATGGTCAGCGCGCCGAGCGAGCGGGCGATGCGGGCGACGACCGGAGCACCACCGGTGCCGGTGCCGCCGCCTTCGCCGGCGGTCACGAAGACCATGTCGGCGCCCTTGATGACCTCTTCGATCTCTTCCGCGTGGTCCTCGGCTGCCTTGCCACCCACGTCGGGGTTGGCGCCGGCGCCCAGGCCGCGGGTGAGCTCGCGACCGATGTCGAGCTTGACGTCGGCGTCGCTCATCAGCAACGCCTGCGCGTCGGTGTTGATGGCGATGAACTCGACGCCCTTGAGGCCGACCTCGATCATCCGGTTGACGGCGTTCACGCCGCCGCCACCGATGCCGACGACCTTGATGATGGCCAGGTAGTTCTGTGCAGCTGCCACGGCGGCTTCACCTCTCCAGGTGTGTGATCGGAATCGACGGTGTGCTGGGGGAACGACGCTGTGCTCCGGAAACTGTCACCCTCAGGTAGAGGGTTATAGTTATGTCAACCTCGTCGTGTCCATGACAGTAGGTACGACGGCGACCCGCACGGCGCAGACACGCCGCGACCGCCGAGGATCGGGAAAAAAGATCAGCGCGTGGTCGGCGAACCCGGCACCGAGACGTCGTACGTCTGGGCCTTGACGTTGAGCAGCTCCAGCAGGACCGCGGCCTTGTCCCCGGACTGGTCCGCACTCCCCCAGCGCACCAGGCGGCCGTCCCGCAGGTGGAGCAGGATCTCGTCGACGGTGCGTACCTCGGCGTACTCGACGAGGGCGGAGACCTCGGGGTCGAGCGAGGCGACGACCTCGGCGCCCTCCTGCAGGGCGTCCTTGTTCGCGCCGGCTCCGACCTTCACCCGGGGCAGTCCCTTGCGGGCCCGGTCCGGTGCGGGGAACGCCGTGCCGTCGGCGTCGAGCGCCGCCTCGCGCTTGCCGAGGTCGAGGACGGCGATCGGCGTTCGCTCCACGATCTCGATGCGGACCTGGTGCGGCCACTTGCGGGAGACGTCGACGCTCTTGACCGCGGCGAGGGACCTCATCCGCTTCTCGATCGCTTCGAGGTCGACCTGGACGAGCGGGCCCCCGGTGCGCACCTCGGCCGTTTCCAGCACCTGCTTCTCGGTCAGCAGGTCGTTGCCGACCACCTGGACGCCGTCGGCACGCAGCCACGACGAGAAGTAGAGGGCGTAGACGCCGAGGCCGGCCAGGAGCACGAGTGCCACCCCAGCGGCGATGTAGCGCCAGGTCAGCCAGCGACGGGAGCGCTGACGGCGGGCGAAGGCCTTGCGGGCACGTGCCTGGGCGTCGCCCCGGCGCAGGCGCGGCGCTGGTCCCCTGCGGGCCATCCCTCAGCCCCGCCCGGCGAGGACGGCGAGGAGCTCGGGAGCAAGTGCGGTGACGTCCCCGGCGCCGAGGGTGAGCACCAGGTCACCCGGGCGGGCGATGTCGCCCAAGGTCGCCACGACCTCGGCGCGCACGGGCACGAACCGGACCTGCCCGGCGGGCAACGGGACGGCGTCGGCGACCAGGGCGCCGGTGACCGCAGGATCGGGGTCCTCGCGCGCGACGTAGACGTCGAGGACGACGACCTCGTCGGCAGCACCGAGGGCCTGGCCCATCTCGACACCGAAGATCCGGGTCCGGGACACGAGGTGCGGCTGGAAGCAGACGACCAGGCGCTCGGTCCCACCCACCAGCGACCGGGCTGCCTCGATGTCGCCGCGGATCTCGCTCGGGTGGTGGGCGTACGAGTCGTAGACCCGCACGCCGGCGGCCTCGCCGATGAGCTCCATCCGGCGCTTGGCACCGCGGTGGCGGGCCAGGCCGCGGATGAGGGCGGCCGGATCGGCACCGAGGTCGAGGCCGGCAGCCAGCGCCAGCAGTGCGTCCTGGGCGTAGTGCGTGCCGGGTACCGACAGGGTGACGGCACCGAGGTCGTTGCCCGCGGCCCGGACGTCGAAGGTCGCACCGCCGCCGACGACAGCGAGGTCACTGCCCTGGATGTCGGCGCCGTCGACGAAACCAGCCGTGGCCACGCCCTCGGCCGCGGCGAGCGCTGCCGAACCGGGGTCGTCGGCGTTCACGACGGCCGAGGACGACGCTCCCGCAACGAACGTCGCGAACGCTGCGGCGTACGCCTCGGGGGTACCCCAGTGGTCGAGGTGGTCGGCGTCGACATTGGTCACGACGGCGATCTCGGGCGTGTAGACGAGGAACGCCCCGTCGGACTCGTCCGCCTCGACGACGGCGACGTCGCCCGTGCCGAGCCGTGCGTTCGTGCCGAGGGTCTCGACCTCCGCGCCGATGACGAAGGTCGGGTCGAGGCCGGCCTCCTGGAGCGCGACGGTGAGCATCGCGGTCGTCGTGGTCTTGCCGTGGGTGCCGGCGATCGCGACCACGCGCTTGCCGATGAGCACCGACTGCAGCCCGGCCGAACGGGGCCACAGCCGCAGCCCCTGCGCCTGGGCGGCGACGATCTCCGGGTTGTCCTCGCGGGCCGCGGTGGTGGCCACGACGGTGTCGACGCCGTCGACGTGCGCGGCGTCGTGGCCGACGTGGACGGTGATGCCTTCGGCCCTCAGGGCCCGTACGACGACCGAGTCGTTGGCGTCGCTCCCGGTGACCGCGACGCCCTGCTGTTGCATGAGCCGGGCGATGCCGGACAGTCCGGCGCCGCCGATGCCGACGAAGTGGACCCGGCCGAGCTGCTCGGCGGGCAGGATCTCGGCGGGGACGGGGATCTTCACCGGGCAGCCCCGGCGGCGCTGGCAGCCACGTCGCGGATGATCCGCGCGAGCTTGTCGTCGGCGTCGCGCGGCACCAGGTCGGCCGCAGCCGCACCCATCCGGGCCAGCCGCGCCGCGTCGGTGACCAGCGCCGGCACCGTGTCCGCGACGTAGTCGGCCGTGAAGTCGGCGTCCTCGACCAGGAGCGCTCCCCCGGCGTCGACGACCGGGCGGGCGTTGAGGGCCTGCTCGCCGTTGCCGATCGGCAACGGCACGAAGATCGCGGGCACTCCGCTCGCGGACGCCTCGACGACGCTGGAGGCGCCGGAGCGACACACCATCAGGTCGGCCGCGGCCAGCGCGAGATCCATCCGCTCCACGAACGGGAGGACGACGTAGGGCACCCCGGTGGCCACGGGCTCGTTCCACGAGGAGTCGCTCGCGCCGTTCGGGCCGATCACGTGCAGCACCTGGACACCGGCGGAGCCCAGCGCCGCGGCCGCGCCGCTGATGGCCTGGTTGACCCGCCGTGCGCCCTGGGACCCACCGGTGACGACCAGGGTCGGACGATCGGCCTCGAGGCCGAAGAACGCGCGCGCCTCGGCCCGGAGAGCCGTGCGGTCGAGGGTCGAGATCATGCGCCGGATCGGCAGGCCGACGTACTCGCCCTTCTTGAGGGGGGTGCCGGGGAAGCTGACGGCGACGCGGGTGGCCAGGCGTGAGCCGACCTTGTTCGCGATGCCGGGCAGGGCGTTCTGCTCATGCACGACCAGCGGGATCCTGCGTCGACGCGCGGCGACGTAGGCGGGCATCGAGACGTAGCCGCCGTAGCCGACGACCACGTCGGGCTGCACCTCGTCGATGATCTCGAGGGCCGCCTTCACCGCCGCGCGGAGTCGCTTCGGCACGAGGAACAGGTCCTTGCCGGGCTTGCGGGGCAAGGGCACGGGCGGCACGAGTCGCAGCGTGTAGCCGGCCGCGGGGACCACCTTGTTCTCCAGTCCGCGGGGCGTGCCGAGGCACGTGATCTCGACGTCAGGATCGAGGCGGCGCAAGGCATCCGCCGTCGCGAGCAGGGGCGAGGTGTGACCCGCCGTTCCACCACCGGCCAACAGAACGCGCACGCGAGAAACCTACCCGCGCGCCGAGAGTCCGGCCGACCTGGCCCGACGACGCTGGGCGAGCGCGCGCGCCGCGGCGGGCTCCCGCCGGGCGAATCCGATGACCAGGCCCAGCGCGCTCAACGTGGGCAGCAGGCTCGAGCCGCCGTACGACACCAGCGGCAGCGGGATGCCGATGACGGGAAGCAGGGCGAGGACCATGCCGACGTTGATGATCATCTGGCCCAGCAGCCACACCACGATGCCGAAGGTGCAGTACCGGACGAACGGGTCCTTGGTCTCGCGCGCGACCCGCAGGCCGGCGTAGGCGATGACGAGGAACAGCGAGATCACCAGCAGCGTGCCGACCAGGCCCAGCTCTTCCCCGAGGACGGCGAAGATGAAGTCGGTGTAGGCCTCCGGCAGCTGGCCCCACTTCTGCTGGCTGGCGCCGATGCCCTCGCCGAAGATGCCGCCACTGGCCATGGCGTACAGGCCGTGGGCGGGCTGCCAGCCGTTGCCGTGGAAGTCCTTGAACGGGTCCGTGAAGTTCGCCAGCCGCTGGAGGCGCTCGCCGTCGGTGGCCGCCAGGCCCAGTGCGAGCACGCTGACACCGGCCAGGGCCAGGGCGAAGAGCTTGTTGGGGGCGCCGACCACCCACAGCATGCCGATCAGCAACGCGAAGAAGACCAGTGCCGTACCGAGGTCGCGACCGACGACCACGAGGGTCGTGGCCAGCACCATGCCGGGGACGACGGGCACCAGCATCTGGTGCAGGCTCTTGAGCCGGCGTTCCTTGTTGGCGTAGATGTGCGCCGCCCAGATCACCAGCGAAAGCTTGGCCAGCTCGGACGGCTGGATCTGGATCGGGCCCACCGCCAGCCAGTTGGTGTTGCCGTTGGCCTCGACGCCGAGCTTGGCCGTCAGCGCGAGCAGCAGCAGCGAGATCGAGAAGGCCGGATAGGCCAGGCCGCGGACCCAGCTGGTCGACACCCGGGACGCGATGAAGGCGCAGGGAACACCGATGCCGACCCACATCAGCTGCCGCTTCACGACGGCGTACGAGTCGCCGGTCTCGCTGTAGGCCCGGACGCTGGAGGCGCTCAGCACCATGATCAGGCCGATGGTCAGCAGCAGGGCGGTGGCGCCCAGCAGCAGGTAGTACGTCGTCAGGGGGCGGTCGAGGGCATCCTTGAGCGCGCGGGTCCAGGTCGGCCGCCGCGCCGCGAGTCGGGGACGACGTCGCACCAGGCCCTGGAACGAGAGACGGGTGCTCTCGGGGTTCGCGGTGGTGATGACGACCCCCTCAGTCCCTCGTGTCAGTCCCTGGTGATGAACTCCCTGACCGCCTCGGCAAACGCATCACCGCGGGCGGCGTAGTCGGTGAACTGGTCCATCGACGCGCATCCCGGCGCCAGCAGCACGGTGTCGCCCGACTGGGCCATCCCGGCAGCCAACGCAACGACACGCCTCATCAGGTCGTCACTTGACTCACCAACTACCCCACCAGTTTCAGGGCTGTTGGCGTCGATCACGGGCACATCGGGTGCGTGTCGCGAAAGCGCGTCGGCGATCACCTGCCGGTCCTGGCCGATCAGGACCACGCCCCGCAGCCGCGATCCGACGGAGCGGACCAGGTCGTCGAAGCTCGCGCCCTTGGCCAGGCCGCCCGCCACCCACACCACCGGCGCGAAGGCCGCGAGCGAGGACGCCGCCGCGTGCGGGTTGGTGGCCTTGGAGTCGTTGATCCAGGTCAGGTCGTCGTGCTCGGCGACCACCGCGATCCGGTGGCCGTCAGGACGGAACGCCGTCAACCCGTCGCGTACGGCGGTCCGGCTGACGCCGTGGGCCAGCGCGAGTGCCGCTGCGGCGAGTGCGTTCGCGATGTAGTGCGGCGCGCTCGAGGCGAGGTCGTCGATGGTGCACAGCTCGGCGGCGCTGGTCGAACGCTCTGCGATGAACGCGCGGTCGACGAGGAACTCGTCGACGACACCGACCATCCCGACGCTCGGCAGGCCGAGGGTGAAGCCGATGGCCCGCGCGCCCTCCTCGACGTCGGCATCGCGCACGAGCTGCTCGGTGACGGGGTCGCTGGCGTTGTAGACGCACGCCCGCTGCACGCCGGTGTAGATCCGCCCCTTGTCACGGGCATAGCCGTCCATGCCGCCCGTGCCGTCGTACCAGTCGAGGTGGTCCTCGGCGACGTTGAGCACCACGGCGCTCTCGGCGGCCATCGTGTCGGTGGTGTGGAGCTGGAAGCTCGACAGCTCGACAGCGATGACGTCGTAGGGCTCGGGGTCCATGACGGCCTCGGTCAACGGCAGTCCGACATTGCCGGCGGCGACGCTGCGCAGCCCGGCGGCGCGCAGGATGCTGTCGAGCATCTGCACCGTCGTGGTCTTGCCGTTGGTGCCGGTGACGCAGATCCACGGCGCCGGGGAATCAGGGTCACGGAGCCGCCACGCGAGCTCGACCTCGCCCCACACCGGGACATTGCGTTCGCGGGCGGCCACCACGATCGGCGCGTCCGGGCGGAAGCCCGGGGAGACGACCAGGAGGTCGACCTCGCCCTCGGGCAGGCTCGCGGTCGCACCCTCGTGGATGTCGATGCGGGCGCCGAGGACCTCGAGCAGCTCGGCGCGTTCGAGGATCGCGGGCCGGGCCACCTCGGCCACGGCGTGCACGTCGGCACCGAGGTGGAGCAGGTTGTCGACCGCCGCCGCACCACTCGTGCCGAAGCCGGCGACGACGACGCGGACTCCGTCCCACGAGTCCTTGCGGCCCAGGGTGGACACGTCGCGGGTCACAGCCGCGAGACCCACTCGGCGTAGAAGATGCCGAGGCCGGTGGCGACACAGAGTCCGGTGATGATCCAGAAGCGGATCACCACGGTCACCTGCTCCCAGCCGAGCATCTCGAAGTGGTGGTGGATGGGTGCCATCCGGAAGATGCGCTTGCCCTTGGTGAGCTTGAAGAAGCCGACCTGCATCATCACCGACGCCGTCTCGAGGACGAACAGTCCACCGAGGACCACCAGCAGGAGCTCGGTGCGCGTCAGGATCGCGAAGCCGGCGAGCGCGCTGCCCAGGGCCAGGGAGCCGGTGTCACCCATGAAGATCTTGGCGGGCGAGGCGTTCCACCACAGGAAGCCGAAGCAGGCGCCCGTGATGGCGGCCGCGATGATCGCCAGGTCGAGCGGATCTCGCACGTTGTAGCAGGAGGCGCTCGGCTCGTCCTGGCAGAACTGGTTGTTCTGCCAGATGTTCACCAGCGTGTAGGCACCGAAGACCATGACGCACGCGCCGGCGGCGAGGCCGTCGAGCCCGTCGGTGAGGTTGACCGCATTGCTGAAACCGGCGACGAGCAGCCAGATGAACAGCAGCGCCAGCACCGTCGGGAGGACGAACCAGTCCAGCTCGCGAAGGAACGAGACCTTGTCGCTCGCCGGGCTCCGGCCGTTCTCGTCCTCGAGCCACGTCGACAGCGCGAGCCAGCCGAAGACCAGCGCGATCACGGTCTGCCCGGCCATCTTGGCCTTGCTGCGCAGGCCGAGGCTGCGCTGCTTGGAGATCTTGATGAAGTCGTCGAGGAAGCCGACCAGGCCCATCCCGACGAAGAGGAACAGCAACAGCAGGGCCGACGCGCTCGGCGTGGTCAGCGTGATCAGCTTCGCCGCGAAGTAGCCGATGACCGCGGCCAGGATGATGACGACGCCGCCCATGGTGGGGGTGCCGCGCTTGGTGTGGTGGCTGGTCGGGCCGTCGTCGCGGATCTCCTGGCCATAGCCCCACTGCGTGAACCAGTGGATGGCCACGCGCGTGCCGAGCAGCGAGATCAACAACGAGATGCCGCCTCCGAGAAGGATCGCTCTCACTGCATGGGCCCCTTCAGGATGCTCTCTGCCACCAGCTCCAAGGCGGCGCCGCGCGACGCCTTGACGAGGACGACGTCCTCCGGTCCGGCATTCTGCCGCACCCAGTCCACCGCGTCGTCCCGGCCCGCCGTGACGATCACCTCACCGACCGTGTTACCGGACTCCGGCTGGGCGCCCTCGGCCATGCCGCGGGCTGCTGCGGTCACGACGACGAGTACGTCGACGCCGAGGTCCGCTGCTGCGCGTCCCACCGCCCGGTGGCCGGCATCGTGCTCGTCACCGAGCTCCTTCATCTCCCCCAGGATCGCGACCGTACGACGGCGCGGACCCCCGTCGCCCCGGCCGATGGCGACCAGGGCCTCCAGCGCGGCCCGCATCGACTCGGGGTTGGCGTTGTAGGAGTCGTTGATCACGACGAGCCCGTCGGCACGCTCGGTGACCTCCATCCGCCACCGCGATGCCGCGGCAGCGGTGCCGAGGGCGGCGGCCACGTCGGCGGGAGCGAACCCCGCGCCGATCGCCATCGCGGCGGCAGCTGCGGCGTTGAGCACCTGGTGCGCGCCGGACTGCAGGAGCGAGACGGCATGCCACTGGTCGTCGTACCCGAGCTCGAAGGCGGGGCGTCCCAGCGCATCGAGGGTGAGGTTGCGCCAGGTCACGGCACCGGTCGTGCCGAACGAGACGATCCGGGCGGAGGTGCGGGTCGCCATGGCCGCCACGAGCGGGTCGTCCGCGTTCAGGACGGCGACCCCGTGGTCGGGCAGGGCGGCGATGATCTCGCCCTTGGCTCGCGCGATGACGTCCTGTCCGCCGAACTCCCCGACGTGGGCGCTGCCGACGTTGAGGGCAGCCGCGATCCGTGGGGGCGCGATGTCGCAGAGGTAGGTGATGTGGCCGACTCCGCGGGCCCCCATCTCGACGACGACGTGGCGGGTGGTCGCGTCCGCGCGGAGCACGGTGAGCGGGACGCCGAGCTCGTTGTTGTTGTTCGCGGTGGTGGCGACCACGGCCTGGTCGGAGGTGAGCGTCCGCAGGACCGCCGCGAGGTAGTCCTTCGTGCCGGTCTTGCCCTGGGAGCCGGTGAGCGCGATGACCGTCGTGTCCAGCCGGTCGACGACATGGCGTGCCAGGAGCCCCAGTGCGACGACCGGGTCCTCCACGACGACCGTGGGTGCGGCGGTGGGGCGGCTGCCGAGCACCGCGTGCGCGCCGTCGGCGTAGGCATGGCCGTCGGCCCGCTCCCCCACGATCGCGACGAAGAGCCCGTCGGGCACCGGCGAGCGGCTGTCGACGTACGCGGGACCGGCGACGACGACGTCGTCACCGTGCAGCGTGCCGCCGACGACGCGAGCGATCTCGGAGAGGTGCAGGGGGATCATGCGGGGCCGTCCAGTGCGGCGAGGACGTCGCGCACCACCTGACGGTCGTCGAACGGATGCACCACGCCGGCAACCTCCTGGCCGGTCTCGTGTCCCTTGCCTGCCACCAGGACGACATCACCGTCGCCGGCTCCGGCCAGGGCCTCGGCGATCGCGGCACGCCGGTCCGCGATCTCCACGATCTCGGCGTCGGATCCGGCGTCGCGAGCACCGGCCAGGACCTCGGCGCGGATGGCGGCGGGATCCTCGGAGCGAGGGTTGTCGTCGGTCACGATCACGAGGTCGGCGAGCTCGGCGGCGATCGCTCCCATCACGGGCCGCTTGCCGCGGTCGCGGTCTCCACCTGCTCCGATCACCACGACGAGGCGGCCGCGGGTGACCGGGCGCAACGTGCGGAGCACGGCGTCGACCGCGTCGGGCTTGTGGGCGTAGTCGACGACGACGGTGAGGTCACGATCGGTGTCGATCCGCTCCAGGCGGCCAGGAACCCCACCGGAACGGGCAATTCCGTCCGCGACGGCCTGCGGATCGAGTCCGGCCTCGGCCGCGGAGGCGATGGCTGCGAGCGCGTTGGCGACGTTGAACTCCCCCGGCAGCGGTACGACGCCGGCGACCGTGAGGCGGTCCGGTCCGTGCACCGTGAACCGGGATCCGTCGGCACCGAGCGCGACGTCGCTGACCGTCCAGTCGGCCGCGGCGGCCGCCGGGCTGACGCCGTAGGTGCGGACCGGGATCGGCGCCTCGCGAGCCAGCCGCTGCCCGTGCTCGTCATCGATGCAGACCAGTCCGCGACGGGCGTGCCCGGGAGTGAACAGCAGCGCCTTCGCGGAGAAGTAGTCCTCCACGTCGGCATGGAAGTCCAGGTGGTCGCGCCCCAGGTTGGTGAAGACCGCGACGTCGAAGCGGACGCCGTCGACGCGACCCATCACCAGCGCGTGGCTGGACACCTCCATGGCACAGGCCGTCACGTCGAGCTCGAGCATCCGGGCGAAGAGGCCGTGCAGGTCGGGCGCCTCGGGGGTGGTGAGGGCGGTCTTGACCTCCTCACCGGCGATCCGGGTGCCGACGGTGCCGACCACGGCACTGCGGATCCCGCTGGCCAGCAGGCCGCCGTCGAGGAGCCGGGTCACCGTGGTCTTGCCCTGGGTGCCGGTCACACCGATGGTCGTCAGGGCCGCGGCGGGTTCGCCGTAGACGAGCGCGGCCACCGACCCCAGGACGGCCCGCGGATCGTCCACCACGAGCAGCGGCAGGTCCCAGCCCGACGCGTCGGCGACACCGGACGGGTCGGTCAGGACGGCAGCAGCGCCGCCGGCCCGGGCCTGCTCGGTGAACGAGGCACCGTGGGCGCGGCTGCCCGGCAGTGCGGCGTACAGGTCGCCCGGCTGGACCCGGCGTGAGTCGAGCGTCATCCCGAGGAGGTTCACCCCGGGGAAGACGGGCGCCAGCCCCAGCGCCCGGGCGATGGCGTCGAGGGACGTCAGCGGCGGGTGGATCGGGCGGGTGGTCGGGCCGCTCACCACTCGACCGGCGTCTGGTTGGGCTTGGCGCCGGTCGGCGGAACGCCGTACCGACGCAGGGTGTAGCTCATCAGCTTCGAGAACGCCGGACCCGCCACGCTGCCACCACCGCTGCCCTGACGCGGGCTGTGGACGACGACGTAGATCGTGAACCGCGGGTCATCGGCGGGTGCGAAACCGGCGAACGAGACCGAGGTGCTGCCGTCGTACCGGCCTTCCTCGCCGACCCGCTGCGCCGTACCGGTCTTGCCTGCGACCCGGTAGCCGGGGACCGCCGCGCGCGGGGCGACACCGGCGTCCGGGTCGACCACGCGCTCCATCATCAGCATGGTCTCGCGGGCGGCATCGGCGCTGACGACCCGGCGACTACCGGCAGCCTCGCTGCCGACCTTGGCTCCCTCATCCGTCGTCGCCTCGCCCTGGACCAGGCTGGGGTCGATCCGGACGCCGCCGTTCGCGATCGTGTTGATCGCCGTGATCATCTGGACCGCGTTGACCGACAGCGACTGGCCGAAGGCGATGCGGTCGCCGACCTGCGAGGTCCAGGCGTCGCCCTTGGGGAGCAGGCCCTTGGTCTCGCCGCCGAGGCCGACACCGGTCTGCTGGCCGAGGCCGAACCGTTCGAGGTAGGACCGCAACTGGCCCTTCTTGAACTGGTCGGCGGCCAGCACGGTGCCGATGTTGGACGACTTCGCGATGATGCCGGCCAGGGTCAGCCTGATCGTCCCGTGGTCCCAGTAGTCGCCGATCGGCCGGTCCTGGCGGTTCAGCTGGCCCGGGACCCGGAACTTCTGCTCCTTGAACGCCAGCCCGGCGTCGACCAGCGAGCTGATCGTCAGCACCTTCTCGACCGAGCCCGGCTCGTAGACGTCAGTGAGGGCGGAGGACTTGTAGAGGTCCTCGGCGTACTCGTAGGGATCCGAGGCGTCGTAGGTCGGGTAGTCGGCCAGGGCGAGCAACTGGCCGGTCCGGCTGTCCATGATGATCGCGATGCCGGACTTCGCAGCCGCGCGGACGACGGTCTGCTGGAGGACGCGCTGGGCGTAGAACTGCAGGTCCCGGTCGATCGTGGTGCGCAGGTCCTTGCCGTCGACGGCCGGCGTCACGGTGTTGTCGCCGAGCGGGATCTGGTTGCCGGCGCCGACCTGGTAGCGCGCCTCGCCGTCCTTGCCCGAGAGGTAGCGGTCGAACGAGTCCTCGAGACCGGCGAGCGCCTGGGCGGACCCGTCGTTCTTGGGCGTGCCCAGGAAGCCGAGCACGTTGGCGGCGACCTCGTCGTTGGGGTAGATCCGCAGCGGGTCACGTTCGGTCATCAGTCCGGCGAACGGGCGGCCCTTGGCGTCCTTGAACTTCGCGGCGACGTCCGACACGACCTTCTCGGCCTTGCTGGCCGGGACCTGCCGGGCGACGTACTGGAAACGACTGCCCTTGGTGCGGAGTCGCTCGAGGGTCTCGAAGTAGTCGACCCCGAGGCGGTCGGACAGCAGGGTCGCGAGCTCGGGGGCGACCGCGGCGGTGACCGCCGGGTCGGCCACGATCATCCGGCCGTCGACGGTCTCGGCCAGGGCCTCGCCGTTGCGGTCCAGGATCTCACCGCGCGTGGCCGGCAGCGCGACGATCTGGGACCCCTCGGCGGCCGCCATCTGGGCGTAGTCCTGGGGGTCGATCCCCTGCAGCTGCACCAGTCGGGCAGCGAACACGGACAGCACGATCGCGATCAGCAGGAAGCCGATCTGCATCCGCCGCTGGGGCGATCCGCGACGCACCGCACCGGAGGTGCGGTTCTGGCGGAGGGGATTCGTTCGGCTCAACGCTCTCGTCCTGGTCGCTGACGTGTTCTAGGGGCCCGGGGAGTGTCCAACCTAGGCGGACGGATCAACGATTCCGGGCGGGCGCGCCGTCGCTGCCGGCGTTGACCTTGCCGACCTTCACCTTCACCGTCTTGGCCTTGAGGGACTCCGGCTTGCGTGGGCCCGGCGTCGCCAGCGGAATGCTGTCCTCGGCGGACGCAGGCGTCGGGTTCCCGGAGATCTTGCCGCTCCCGAGGTGCAGCACGCCTGCGGGCGTCGACGGGATCACCATGCCGAGCTTCTGGGCGGCCTGCGCGACCCGCTGGGGCCCGCGCAGCTCCTGGATGTCCATCTCGAGCGCCTCCTGCTGGGCACTCAGGTCGGTCGCCTGCTTCTCCAGCGCCGTCGCACGGAACGAAGCCTGCTGCATCGAGGTGTTGAACAACAGCAGCCCGATGACTCCGGCGAGCAGGATGATGCTCACGAACGTCACGAACGGCACCCGGGGCGCCGCCGTACGACGGCGCGGCACCACCGTGAGCCGCGCACGCTCCAGCGCGGCCTGGGCCAGCCGGGGCGCGGCATGCGGCAAGCGACTGCGGAGGGCGGATGCGGTGCTCATGATGCGGCTCCCTTGCCGGATGAGGTGGTGCCCTGACGTGTGCTCTTGCGGGTGCGCTCGATGGCGCGAAGTCGGACGGAGGCGGCGCGAGGGTTCTCCTCGATCTCCGCTTCGTTGGCCTGTTCCGCGCCCCGCGTGACCAGGCGGTACGACGGCTCGGATCCCTCGGGCAGGAACGGCAGGTCGTCGGGGACGGTCGAGCGGGTGGCGTCGGCGAACGTCCGCTTCACCAGCCGGTCCTCGAGCGAGTGGTACGACTCGACCACCACGCGACCACCGAGCCCGATCGCCTCGACGGCCGCGGGCATCGCCCGCTCGAGCACCCGGAGCTCGTCGTTGACCTCCATCCGCAGCGCCTGGAAGGTGCGCTTGGCGGGGTGCCCTCCCGTGCGGCGAGCCGGCGCGGGGATCGAGGCATAGAGGAGTTCCACGAGCCGCGCGGAGTTGGTGAACGGCTCGATCTCACGCTCCCGCACCACGGCGGAGGCGATCCGCTTGGCCATCTTCTCCTCGCCGTACCTCTGCAGGATGCGGGTCAGGTCGGCTGCGCTGTAGGTGTTGAGGACGTCGGCCGCCGTCGGACCGGTCGTGCCGTCCATGCGCATGTCGAGCGGTGCGTCGACGGAGTACGCGAAGCCCCGTTCGGGCAGGTCGAGCTGCATCGAGGAGACACCGAGGTCGAAGAGCACGCCGTCGACCTCACGAAGGCCGAGGTCGGCGATCACGTCGGGGATCTCGTCGTAGACCGCGTGCACGCCGGTGAACCGGTCGCCGTACGACGCCAGCCGCTCGCGGCTCATCGCCAGCGCCTGCGGGTCGCGGTCGATGCCGACCACCCGGGCCTGCGGACAGCGCTCCAGGACGGCTTCGCTGTGACCACCGAGCCCGAGGGTCGCGTCGATGAGCACCGCGCCGGGGTGGTCGAGCGCGGGCGCCAGCAGGGCGACGACCCGGTCGAGGAGGACGGGGACGTGGCGTGGAGCGTTCATCTCGCGTCAGCGCCCTGCGAGGTGGGTGGCGAGAAGGAGCAGGGAGCAGGCGAGGGAGACCGCCAGGGAGAAGGCCATCAGGACCAGCGCCTCACGCGCCTGCTCCCGGACGCGCGGCGGCACCGAACGCTCACCGGACACTTCCGGTGCGTGCGTGCGCATCACGCTCATGGTTTCGACCCTTTGAGTACTTGGTGCTGGAAATACGCGGATCCGCAGAGCCAGGTCCCTGCCCGCTCCCGTGCCGGCGTGTGTTCGGGTGCCGTCTGGTGCCGGGGAAGTGCCCCAGAAGGCCGGGTTTCCGGTGTCGCCGTGACCGCCTGGTACCGGGGAAGGTGTCCCAGGTGGGGGTCGACATCGGGGTGCCGGGAGCGGGAGCGGGCTGAGACCTCGTCCTGCGGATCCGCGATTGAGTTGTGAACGGCGCTGCTGGCGCCGGTGCTGCTTAGTCGTCGTCCTCGTCGAGGTCGGCGAACTCCTCCAGGGCTTCGAGCTGGAACTCGCGCCAGGTGGCGGGGTTCCAGATCTCGAGGCGGTCGCGCACACCGATCACGACGACGTCGCGCTCGAGCGCGGCGTACTCGCGAAGGAGTGCCGGGATCCCGATCCGTCCCTGCTTGTCCGGGGTGCTCTCGTCGCCGCCGGCGAAGAGGACCCGGGCGTAGCGGCGGGCGGCGCGGTTGGTCATCGGCCGGGCGGAGGCCCGCTCGGCTTCAGCGGCGAAGACATCGGTCGGCCAGACGACCAGGCACTTGTCCTGTCCCTGTGTGACCACGATGCCCTCCGCCAGTCGATCCCTGAACTTCGCCGGGAGGAACAGGCGGCCCTTGTCATCGAGCTTCGGGGTGTAGGTGCCCATGAAGAGCATCCGGCACCCCCAGCCAGTCAACGTGTGGTCTGTCCTCCACTTTCCCCCACACTACTCCACTTTGCTCCACCGTCAACCACCATTCACCACGAAATCGGTCGCTGGGCGGTCCCAGGCGAGCCGGAGCGCGCAAGAAACCGCAGGTCAGACGCCTGACGAGCGGGGTGGAGCGAAGTGGAGGAGAAGTGGAGCGAAAACGCCGCCCCGGTGGATCGGGGTGGAGGACAGCGCACGCACCCACTGGCGCCGTAGGGTGACTCCACCGATCCACAGCACGACGAGGGAGACGACGTGGAGTCCCAGATCAGCCCACCGATGACCGAGAGCGACGTCGAGTCCGTTGCTCGGGTTGCCGGCCGGATCCGCGCCAACGTCGAGAAGGTCATCGAGGGCAAGAGCGACGTCGTGACCGCCTCGATCATCGTGATGCTCGCGGAGGGCCACCTGCTGATCGAGGACGTACCGGGCGTCGGCAAGACGATGCTGAGCAAGGCGCTGGCCCGCAGCATCGACTCCACGGTCCGCCGGATCCAGTTCACGCCCGACCTGTTGCCCTCGGACATCACGGGCGTCTCCGTCTACAACCAGTCGACGCGCGCGTTCGAGTTCCGTCCGGGCGGCGTGTTCGCCAACGTCGTCATCGGTGACGAGATCAACCGCGCCTCCCCCAAGACCCAGTCAGCGCTGCTGGAGTGCATGGCCGAGCGCCAGGTGACCGTCGACAACGTCACCTACCAGCTCGAGTCGCCGTTCATGGTGATCGCGACGCAGAACCCGGTCGAGATGGAGGGCACGTACCCGCTCCCCGAAGCCCAGCGCGACCGCTTCCTCGCCCGGGTCTCCGTCGGCTACCCGGTACCCGCGGCCGAGATCGCGATGCTGGAGAGCCACGGCACCACCAACCCGCTCGACGACCTCGGCCCGGTCACCGACAGCGCCGAGATCCGCCGCCTGTGCGCGATCGTCGCCCGCGTCCACGTGTCGCCCGCCGTGCAGCGCTATGCCGTCGCACTGACGGTCGCGACCCGCGAGAGCCCCGAACTGCTGCTGGGCGCCTCGCCGCGCGCCACCCTGCACCTGGTCCGCGCCGCGAAGGCCCGCGCCGCCCTGCACCACCGCGACTACGTGCTCCCCGACGACGTACGCGCCCTGCTGCAGCCGGTGCTGGCCCACCGCCTGCTCCCGAGCGCTGAGGCCGCCGTCGGCGGTCGGGGCGCCTCGTCGATCCTCGAGGCCATCGCTGCACAGGTTCCGGTGCCGGACTCCCCTGCCTGACATGGTGCGCCCCAGCCTGTCCTCCCTGACCCTCCGCGGACGAGCCTTCGTCGCGGCGGGTCTGACCGCGGTGGCCTGCGCCCTGGTGTTCGGGCAGCCGGCGCTGACGCGGGTGGGAGTGCTGGTGCTCAGCCTGCCGCTCATCGCGGCCCTCGTCGTGAGCCGCCGCAAGCACGATCCAGCCGTCACCCGGTCCGTGTGGCCGCGGCTCCTGCGCGCCGGCGAGTCCGCCCGCATCGACCTGACCATCACCAGCGACCGCGGGCGATCCGACGGTGCCCTCCTGGTCGAGGACGCCCTCCCCTATGCCCTCGGCAACCGGCCGCGCTTCGTGCTGCAGGGCCTGGGCCAGCGGTGGGAACGCACCGTGAGCTACCCGGTCCGCGCCGACCTCCGCGGGCAGTACGTCGTCGGCCCGCTGAGCGTCCGGATCACCGATCCCTTCGGCCTGGTCGAGCGTCGCCGCTCGATCGCCGGTACGGCGGAGCTGATCGTGACTCCGCGGGTGCTCCCCCTGCGGCCGATTCCCCTGACCGGCGGCTGGCAGGGAGCGGGCGAGCACCGGCCCCAGGCCTTCGCATCGGGTTCGGCCGAGGACGTCAGCGTGCGCGAGTACCGCCGCGGCGACGACCTTCGTCGCGTCCACTGGCGCAGCTCCGCACGCGTGGGTGAGCTGATGGTGCGCCGCGAGGAGCAGCCGTGGGAGGCCCACGCCACGGTGCTGATCGACAACCGCAACTACGCCCACCGCGGCCAGGGACCCGCATCCAGCTTCGAGGCGGCCATCGTCGTGGCGGCCTCCCTGGTGGTCCACCTCGAGCAGCACGGCTACGCCGTCCAGCTCGCCACCGCGGCCGGCACCGAGGCGTCCGGGGCCGAGGAATCGCTGCGCAAGCTCGCGGTTCTCACCACGACCACCCGTGGCTCCCTGGACGTCAGCTGGTGCGGCGACCAGTCCCGCGGTGGCGTCGTCGCCGCTGTCCTCGGCGCGATGATCGGCGGCGACACGGCGTCACTGCGCCGGATCCGCCACGACGCCGGGGTCGCCCTCGGCGTCGTGCTCGATGTCGAGCAGTGGTCGGCGACCCGTGGCAGTGCGGGGCCGGCCGCCGCTGCGTCGCTGCTGGGCGTGCTCGGCTGGCGCGCGGTCGGCATGGGCCCGCGTGATCGACTCGATGCCGCCTGGGGCGACCTCGGCCGCGCACCCGCGCGGGGCGGAGCCAGCCGATGAGCGGTCCGCGCCCCACCCTGTCCTCCACCCTGATCATGGGTGCGGTCGCCGCGGTCACCACCTGGGCGGCGCTCACCGCGTGGCACGGCTTCCTGACCGAGCCCGGCACCTACCTCCGCCGCCTGGCCGCGATCGCCCTGGTGGTCGGCGTCCTCGGCGCACTGCTGCGCTGGCGCAACACGCCTCGATGGGCGGTCGCACTGGTGCAGACCGTGGCAGCGGCGGCCCTGGTGACCTATCAGGTCACCGGGTCCCCCCTGTTCTTCAGCGCTCCCGGCGCGGAGCTCGGCGCGGCCCTGCGGGACGCCATGGACGTGGCGCGCACCTACGCCGCACCGATCGGTCCGCGGGTCGGGCCCGTGTGGCCGCTCCTGGTCGCGAGCGGGGCGGCGTTCATCGTCGTCGTCGACGTGGTGGCCTGCACGTACCGCAAGGTCCCTGCCGCCGGACTGGCCCTGCTCGCCGTCTACTCCGTGCCCAGCGGCCTGCTCGACGGCGGCCCCGGATGGGGAAGCTTCGTCGTGGCGGCCATCGGGTTCCTCGCCCTGCTCCACTTCGATGCCCGCGACCAGCTGCAGCGCTGGGGCCGGACGATCGGCCCCGACGACAACTCGCTGTGGGGCCACGGCAACCCGGTCCGCGAGGCCGCCCGCGCCGGTGCAGCCCGGATCGGGATCACGGCAACAGTCCTGGCCCTCGTCGTCCCGGCGTTCATGCCCGTCCTCGGCGTGGACATCTTCGACTTCGGTGCCGGGCAGGGCAATGGCGACATCCGGATCCGCAAGCCCATCGCCGACATGCGACGCGACCTCGAACGCGAGCAGGACGTGCCCTTGATCGAGGTCGAGACCGACGACCCCGACCCCGAGTACCTCCGGGTCGCGGTGCTCAATCGCTTCACCGGGCAGGAGTGGAGCAACGGCGACCGCGACGTCGACCGTGAGAACACCGCGAGCGGGGAGCTGCCGCCGCCGCCGGGACTTGCCGAGTCCGTGCCCCGCACCGAGTACGACTACGAGCTGGACATCTCCGAGCGGTTCGACTCCACCTGGTTGCCCACGCAGTTCCCCGCCGCGGCCGTCGACGCCGAGGGTGACTGGCGCTTCGACCCCGCGACCATGGACTTCCTCGCCGCGAAGGACAACGACACTCGAGGCCTGTCGTACTCGATGACCTCCCTCGACCCGGACTACGGCACCGACGGCAGGTACTTCCGCAACTCGCGAGCCGGCGACGTGTCCGAGGAGGTCCTCGAACTCCCCCGCGGCGTGCCCGCCATCGTGCGGGACCTCGCCCGCAGCGTCACCGCGCCCGCATCGAACGACTACGAGAGCGCGCTGCTGCTGCAGCGCTGGTTCCGGCGCGACGGCGGCTTCCTCTACGACGTGAGCCGCGCCCCGGACGGTACCGGCAACGGCACCTTCGAGGCCTTCCTGTCCCCCCAGGGAAGGGTCGGGTACTGCGAGCAGTTCGCCTCGGCGATGGCCGTGATGGCCCGCGCCCTCGGGATCCCCGCCCGCGTCGCGGTCGGGTTCCTCGAACCGACTGCACTGGGTGACGGTCGCTGGGAGTACAGCAGCCACGACCTGCACGCGTGGCCCGAGCTCTACTTCTCCGGCACCGGTTGGGTGCGCTTCGAGCCCACTCCGTCCGAGCGGGTGGAGGACGTGCCGGACTACTCGCGGGTCCCCGTCAACGGGATCGGCGAGGAGCCGTCCATCCCCACGAACAGCACGTCCCGGAGCCCGAGCGGTACGGCGACCGTCGCGCCGACCACACGACCCGCCGACCCCAACGCGGAGGACCCCAACGCCGGGCAGGACGAGAACGACGGTCGCAGCACCCTCCAGCGCGTGCTCATCGTCCTCGGTGTCCTCGCACTGGTCCTGTTGCTCGTCGTCGGGCTCCTGTTCGGCCCCCGGTCGTTGCGGCGACAGGCCCGGCGCAGCCGACTGGACGGCGGGCCCGACGAGGTCTGGTCCGAGCTGCGCGCGACCGCGCACGACCTCGGCGTGCCCTGGCCCGACGGTCGCTCACCCCGCGAGGTCGGGACCGTCCTGGTCGAGCACCTCGCCGACCCCGCCGGTCCTCCCGAGGAACGCCCCCGCACGGGACCGGACGTGGCGCCCGACGCCGCGGAGGCGCTCGAGCGCCTCGTGCTGCACGTCGAGCGGGCCCGCTACGCGCGCCCCGGAGCGGTCACGACCCTGGAGCGGTCCACGCTCAGCGCCGACGCCGAACTGGTGGCGGCCTCCATCACCGCAGGAGTGACCCCGCGCGAGCGCCAACGCGCGCGGTGGTTGCCGCGCTCGATGTGGAAGCGGAACTGAAGGCCCGGGGGCCGATCAGTCAGAAACCGCCACGCTCTTTCCTGCGGCGCCAGCGCGCCTGGAGCGTGTCCATGAAGCCGGACGACGACTTGCCCGAGCGGGACTTGTTGCTCCGGCCGCCGTGGACGACACCGAAACCGGACGGGTGGGCCGCGACCTGGGGGTCCGGGCCACCGCGGCGGCCGCCGAGCGCGGTGAGGAGCACCGTGGCCGAGGCAAGCATGATCACGAAGCCGGCGACGCCGACCGGCCAGTAGCCGCTGACAGCACCGGTCATCATCACGGTGACACCGACAGCGAAGACCACTCCGGCCAGGATGGCGCGCCGACGAGCTGCTTGACGCAGTGAAGTGCCGCGCAGCGTCGAGGCGAACTTCGGGTCCTCCTCGCTGAGGGCGCGCTCCATCTGCTCCAGCAGTCGCAGCTCCTCGTCTGAGAGTGGCACCGATTCCTCCGACACATGCGGGGCGCAGATCCGCCCGTTGGCTCTCCACCAAGTGT
>NZ_JBMCZA010000131.1:96060-102960 GCF_048654705.1 Nocardioides sp. CPCC 206348 | reverse complement strand
CGGCGCTCACCTGCGCCCAGCAGGCTTGCGCGGCGGACCGCACTCGAGCCGAAGCGGAGGGCTGCCCGGTCGACCGCGCGGTCGGCGTCGGGCCAGCCCGGGTCGCGCTCCCCGAGCACCAGCTGCCGGGAGTCGCCCCCCTGCCGGGCCCGCAGTCCCTCGACCCGCACGCC
Organism: Nocardioides sp. CPCC 206348; assembly: GCF_048654705.1. Taxonomy (NCBI): domain Bacteria; kingdom Bacillati; phylum Actinomycetota; class Actinomycetes; order Propionibacteriales; family Nocardioidaceae; genus Nocardioides; species Nocardioides sp. CPCC 206348. Next base: position 102,787 of record NZ_JBMCZA010000131.1, on the reverse strand, counting down.
GACCAGCCGGACTGCCGGTCGCCGCGGGGCCATGGCGTCGAGGAGCAGGTCGAGCAGGGCCACCGCGACGTCGTACACCTCCTGGGTGACGTCGGTGGGCTCACGCAGGGTGCGTGACCGGTTGACCGTGGTGAAGTCACTGAACCGGACCGTGATGGCGACGGTGCGGCCGCACTTGCGTGCGGAACGAACGCGCGCGGCGACCCGGCTCACGAGTCGCAGCAGCTCGCGATGGAGGGCGCGGCGATCGCGGATGTCGACGGCGAGCGTGTGCTGGGCGCCCATGCTCCCCTCGGGCTCGCCCTCGCCGAACCCGAACACCCCGGCGCCGCCGGGCACCAGCTCGCTGCGGTCGGTCCCCCACACCAGCGTGTGCAGGTGATGGCCGAGGTGGCCGCCGACCATCCGCTGCAGCTGGTCGACCGGGAGGGCGGCCACGTCACCCACCGTCTGGAGCCCCAGCCGCAGCAGGCGCTGACGGGTCGCCTCGCCGACGCCGTAGAGCACGCCGACGTCGAGCGGGTGCACCTCGGCGACGATCCGGTCCGGGGAGATCACCCGGACCCCGTCGGGCTTGGCCTGGCGGCTCGCGAGCTTGGCCACCGAGATGGACGCGGCGATGCCGACCGAGCACGTGATCTGGTGCTGGGCGTGGATCCGCGCCCGGATCAGCTCGGCGATGTCCTCCGGTGGGCCGAACAGCCGCACCGCTCCCCGCACGTCGAGGAACGCCTCGTCGAGCGATGTCACCTCCACCAGCGGCGTGATCGTGCGAAACGTCTCCATGATGGCTCGCGACACCGGCGTCAGGACGGAGAAGTCCGGCGGCATGGTGACCGCGTGGGGACACAGTCGGCGCGCTTCGGTGCCGGACATGCCGGACCTGATCCCGAAGCGGCGCGCGGGGTAGTTCGCCGACAGGACGACACCGCGGTGGCCGCCGCCGACGACCACCGGCACGTGGTGCAGCTCGGGTCGCTCGCGGATCATCACGGCCGCGTAGAACGCGTCCATGTCGACGTGGAGGATCGGGCAGACGGGCGGTGCGGTCATCGACCGACCGCCCAGGTGTCACTGCCAGCGAGCGAGCACGTGCAGCTGCGCGGCGAGGTGGAAGTACTCCGGGCGCTCGGCGACCGCGCGCTCCAGGTCGATGAGGGCCGCGACCGCACCGGGTTCGATGTCGACCAGCGCTGCGGGCACGAGGTCGGTGAAGACCCGCACCCCGTGCATCGTGGTGGTCGCGAAGCCGGCGCCGGCGAGCAGCTCCTCGATCTCGCCCAGGGCGAAACGACGGCCGGTGCGGTGGTCGACCGTCTCGACACCGTCGAGCAGGGCGCGGGCCTGCGCGAAGTTCCCGGACATCGCCCGTGCGAGGACGGCAGCGTGGCGCTGCCCGACCACGAGGCTGAGCAGTCCACCCGGCCGCAGCACCTGCGCGATGTGGTCCAGCGCGAGCACCGGGTCGACGACCTCGAGGACCCCGTGGCACAGGACAACGTCGGCGCTGCCTGCGCCGACGACATCGACCAGGTCGGTGACGTCACCCTGCAGGCCCGAGACCTCCAGGTCGGCCTCCTGGGCGCGTCGCCCCAGGGCGGCGAGGGCATCGGGACTCGGGTCGACGACGCGCACCCGGTGGCCCGACTCGGCCAGGCGTACGGCGAAGCCGCCGGTGCCGCCGCCGAGGTCGACCACGTCGCGGGGGCCGTCGGCGAGGGCCGCTTCGAGCGCATCCCAGACGACGGCAGTCCGCACCGAACCACGCTGCTCGCGAGAGGCCATGCGGGAAACACTAGTGGGCCCGGGGACGGATCAGCCGACGGCCCGGACAACCAGCTGCTCACCGACGGGGGCGTGCGGGGTCAGGCCCAGGGCCTGCTCGACCAGGGCAAGGAAGCGATCAGCGTCGCGGACCAGGTCATCGGCTTCTCGCGGCGACGCCGCACGGGAGGACCCTGCCTCGGCGGCGGCACGCTTGGTGGCCCCGGCCGCGAAGAAGGTCGCCCACTCCCCCATCTCGGGCGCCACCTCGGCCAGCAGCACCCACGCGTTCTTCTGGTGCCGCATCCGACCCGTGGCCGGGCGCGCCCGCGCCGACAGCAGGGCGGCGGCCGCCCGGAGCGCCGCGACGTGGGCGCAGGCGTAGCGCGTGGCGACGTCGCCGGCCGACACGGCCTCGCTGAGCGACTGCGCCGCGCGAAGGAGGTAGTTGTGGGTGGTCGCCGGCAGGGTGTGCGGGCCGACCTGGAACGAGGGGGCGAACTGCTGGTCCACGGAACGGTCTCCTTCGAACGAAGTTCGAACACTTGTTCGAACGATTCGAAGGTACACCCCGGCTCCGACACGACGTCAAGAGTCGGTCAGGAGTCGATCAGGAGTCGATCGGGGCCGTGTCCTTCTGCGCCAGCTCGCGACCGGCGTCGCGCACGAAGTGGTGGCTCTGGGGGTGCCAGATGAAGACCAGCGTCACGGCACTGAGCACCGCCGCAGCGATCGCGGACCACTCGACGAGCGTCGGCGGGTCGGTCCGCACGGTCGCGACGGTGACCACGAAGATGCTGACGACGATGCAGGCCAGCGAGTGGCGCGCCCAGTTGTTGCCCGTGCGGAAGAGCGCGATCAGCGTGGCCGCGAGGACAGCCGTGACGCCGTACAGGACCAGGATGACGGGCACGAACTCGACGGGCTGGACGGTGCTGTCACCGACCTGCATGGGCGACCAGACGGCCCCGAGGTCGTCGCTCTTGACCACGACCATCACGCACACGAGCGCTCCGGCCGCCAGCAGGAACCACAACAGCCAGCAAGCGAGCTCGACTGCCGGTGGTCTCTTGGTCATCGTTCCTCCTGCATCAGCGGGCTGTCCATCGGCGGGCGGGCCCGGTCGATAGGGTCTCCCCATGTCGGCCGACCACCCCTCGATCGCCCGGTTCCGCGAGGAACACGAGCGCCTCAGCGGTAGCGGGGAGATTGTCATTCTGCCCGACACGGTCCACACGGCCGCACTTGCGGCCGAGGCGCTCGGCTGCGAGGTCGGTGCGATCGCGAACAGTCTGCTCTTCGATGCCGACGGAACTCCCGTCCTCATCCTGACCTCGGGTGCCCACCGGGTCGACACGGCGCTCACCCGCGAGCGGATCGGTGGCGCGGAGCTGCGACGGGCGAAGCCGGACTTCGTGAAGCAGCACACCGGCCAGGTGATCGGCGGGGTGTCCCCCATCGCCCACCCGGCGCCGATCGCGACCTACCTCGACTCATGGCTCAAGAAGTACGACGTCGTCTGGGCCGCCGCCGGTCACCCGGCCGCGGTCTTCTCGACGTCGTACGACGAACTCCTGGCGCTGACCGGCGCCACCCCGATCGACGTCGACTAGGACGGACACCCATGGCACGCATCGTCGTCATCGGAGGTGGACTCGGTGGCATGGCCACCGCCGCCCGCCTTTCCAAGCAGGGCCACGAGGTGGCGCTGCTGGAAGCCGCCGGCCACCTCGGCGGCGCGCTCGCGCCCGTCCACCAGGACGACTTCACCTGGGACGCCGGGCCGACGTCGACACTGGTGCCGGCCGCGCTGCGCGACCTGTTCCGCAAGACCGGTCGTCCGCTCGAGACCGAGCTCGGGTGCGACCTCGAACCGCTCCCCGTCCTGCGCGAGCACCGCTTCGCGGACCGGACGTCGGTGCAGGTTCCCGGCGGTTCGCGTGCCGACCAGATGACCGCGATGGACACCCTCGGTCCCGGCCTCGGCGAGAAGTGGGCCCGCCACGTCGACGTCTATGGTCCGGTGTGGGACGTGCTGCGCAAGCACTACGTCGAGACACCCTGGGATCCGCGCACGAAGGGTGCCGTCCCCAAGGACCTCGACGACCTGTTCGACATCCGCGAGACGCTGTACAAGCGACTGCGCCACGACTTCCGCGACGAGCGCCTGGCGCTGATCGCCGGACACCTGGCCATCGCCGAGGGCCACGACCTCCGCAACACCCCCTCCTGGGTGGGCGTGACGTCGTACCTCGAGCAGACCTTCGGTGGCTGGCGGATCCCCGGCGGCATGCGTCGCCTGCTCGAGCTGCTCGAGGCGCGCCTGACGCTGCGCGAGGTCACCGTCCGCACCGGCACCGAGGTCATCGACCTGGTCATCCGGGAGGGGCGCGTCGTCGGTGTCCGCACGGCTGAGGGCGAGGCCGACGCAGACGCCGTGGTCGTCGCGATCGACCCGCGTCGCCTGCCGTCCCTGGCGTCGTACGTCGAACGCACCATGCCGGCCATTCCGCCGGTCGTGGCCCACCTGGGCCTGGAGGGAGACGTCCCCGACCTGTCGCACGAGATCGTCTTCCACGCCGAACCGCTGATCACCGTGCGGCCGGGCGGGGAGGCACCCGAGGGCGGTGCCGCGTGGACGCTGCACGGTCGGGGCAAGATCGCCGAGGACATGGTCGACGCGCTCGTCCGGCACGGCATCGACATCCGGGAGAACATCGTCACCCGCGTCGACCTCTCGCCGCGCGACCTCGTCGAGCAGTGGCGCGGATCGCCGCTCGGCGTGCTGTGGCAGGGCCGTGGCACGGTCCGTCACCGCCTCGGCCCGACCACACCCGTCCAGGGCGTGTACGTCGCCGGCGCGCACGGCGCACCGGGCGCCGGCGTCCCGTTCGTGACGCAGTCGGCAGCGCTCGTGGCGAGCCTGATCGGCCCCGCCTGACGCCTTCGGACCGGCCGGTCAGACCGTGATCTGCAGCGCTTCGAAGATCTCGAGCGTCGCCTTCGACCGGTTGAGCGTGTAGAAGTGCAGGCCCGGCGCGCCACCGGCCAGCAGCTCGTGGCAGAGCTCGGCCGCGACCTTGATGCCCTCGGCGCGAACGGCGGCAGGGTCGCCCTCGAACGCGGCGATCCGCGCGACGATGTCGTCGGGGACGCTGGTGCCGATCAGCTCGCCCTGGCGACGAATCGCGCTCAGGTTCAGGATCGGCATGATGCCGGGCAGGATCGGGATGTCCGCACCGCGGGCACGGACGCGCTCGACGAGGCCGAAGTAGTCCTCGGCGCGGAAGAACATCTGGGTGACGGCGAACTCGGCACCGGCCTCGGCCTTGGCGACCAGGACGTCGGCATCGTGGTCGAGCGACGCAGCGGACGGGTGGCCCTCGGGGAACGCAGCGACGCCGACGCGGAAGTCACCGCGCGAGCGCGCCAGCTCGACGAGGTCGACGGCGTAGTTGAGGCCACCCTCGGTGGGCGTCCAGTCGGCGCGCGGACCCTCCTGCGGGTCACCCCGCAGCGCCATCACGTGGCTGACGCCTTCGGCGACGTAGGAGTCGAGGATGCCCTCGAGCTCCTCGCGGGTGTGCCCGACGCAGGTGAGGTGGGCCATCGGGACGAGCTCGGTCTCGCGGGCGATCCGGCCGGTGATGGACACCGTCTTGTCGCGGGTGGCGCCACCGGCGCCGTACGTCACGGAGACGAAGGTGGGGCGGTAGGGCTCGAGGGCCCGGATCGCGTCCCAGAGCTGGGCTTCGCCCGCGTCATCCTTGGGGGGAAAGAACTCGAACGAGAAGGACCGTCCGCCATCACGGAGGATCTCGCCGAGGGAGCGCCCAGCACCGGTAGTCATGGGCGGAAGTCTAGATGTGGCGGGCACGGCAGGGGGCATCGTCTCGACTTCCCGACACCTCACTAGGCTCGGGCAGGTGAACGAGCAGGCGTGGGACCCGACCAGTTTTCGCACGACGGTCCAGGCCACGGTGGATGCGTTCCTCTCCGAGCAGGAAGCACGCCTCGCTCCCCTGGGCACCGACGCCACCCGGCTGATGGCCGAGGCCCGGGCACTGGTGTCCGGCGGCAAGCGGTTCCGTGCGGCGTTCTGCCACTGGGGCTTCGCCGCGATCGCCGGCATCCCGCACGGCACCGAGGCCGAGGCCGTCGGCCGCGCCTCCGCGTCGCTGGAGCTGCTGCACGCGAGCGCCCTGGTCCACGACGACCTGATGGACGCCTCCGACACCCGGCGCGGACGTCCCGCCACGCACCGCGGCTTCGAGGCCGAGCACCGCGCCGACGGATGGCGTGGTGACGCGGAGCAGTACGGCGCCGCGGCAGCCATCCTTCTGGGCGACCTGCTCCTCTCGTGGGCCGACGAGCTGCTGCGTCGCTGCGGCCTGGACCGGGACCGCGTCGGTCCGGCACTCGACGTGTTCGACCTGTGCCGCTCGGAGGTGATCGCCGGCCAGTTCCTCGACGTCTCCGTCCAGGCGCGCGGCCGCGCCAGCGTCGAGCAGGCGATGACGGTGCTGCGCTACAAGTCCGCGAAGTACTCCATCGAGCGACCGCTGCACGTCGGCGCCGCACTCGCCGGGGCCGACGCCGCCACCCTCGACCTGCTCACTGCCTTCGGACTGCCGCTCGGCGAGGCGTTCCAGCTGCGCGACGACCTGCTCGGCGTCTTCGGCGACCCGGCCACCACGGGCAAGCCGGCCGGCGACGACCTCGTCGAGGGCAAGCGGACCGTGCTCGTCGCGCTGGCGCTCGACGCCGCTTCGCCCGCCGACGCTGCTCGCCTGGACGCAGCGCTGGGCACGGCCCTGACCGAGGCCGAGGTCGCCGAGCTGCGCACGGTCATCGACGGGTGCGGGGCGCGCGAGCAGGTCGAGTCGATGATCGAGGAGCTGACCACCCGCGCGGTGGCGGCACTCGATGCCGGCCAGGCAGCCGGCAGCTGGAACGCGCAGGC
>NZ_JBMCZA010000131.1:94470-95974 GCF_048654705.1 Nocardioides sp. CPCC 206348 | reverse complement strand
CGGGGTCGTTCTCTTCCCGCTCGCCGAGCACCCGGGTCACGCGGGCGAAGTCGGCCGGCGCGCCGCGGGCGAAGCCGGACCACGCGTCCCACAACAGGACCGTCGGGCCCGACAGGTCGCGCAGGCAGTCGTTGAGGGCGTCGAGGTTCGTGCCGTAGTGCGGCGGGAACGCCAGCACCTCCCCGATCGCACGCAACACGTCAGCGCGGCTCTCGAGACCGACGCCGTCGACGTACCCGAAGGTCCAGCCGGCGTGCTCCACCGCGTGCCGCACGTCGGCAACGTCGAGGCCGGACTCCCAGCGGTGCACGCCCGGGGCGTGGCGTCCGGCGAGGACGGCTGCCAGTCCGCTCATCTCCGGCTCATCTCCAGATCCTCTCGAAGGATTCGTAGTGGTCCTCGGTCCAGTAGAACTCTCCCCCGTCGCCGGCGATGATCCGCCGCGCGCCACGGTGCGAGAGTCCGGGTGTCTCGACGGTGTACTCCGCGTAGTAGCCGCGCTGCCTGTCCGGGAGGACGCCCTCGAAGTTGCCGAAGGTCGAGCCGTCCTTGCCCGGATGGGGGTACGGGCCGCCGTCGTCGATGCGCGCGAGCGTCTCAGCCGCTTCGGGCGGCAGCTGGTCGACCGCGACGTACCGGAAGCCGTCACGGTCCTGGGCCGGCATGTTGCTGTCGTTGCCGACGCCGGCGGTCCGCGACGTGGCCGGGTCGGACGGACCTGCGTCCTTGGTCGGCGAAGGCTTCGGCTGGTTCGACGGGGTGGCCGACGGGCTCGACGACGTGCTGGCGTCGTCGCGGCCCTGCGACCTCGTGTCGTCGTCCGCGCCGCGGTTCTGCAGCCACCAGACCGCCAGCAGCAGGGCCACGGTGACAACTGTCGAGACGACCTGTCGGGTCCGCCGGCTCATCTGCGGCATCTGCACCATCGGGTCAGAGCAGCAGTGCCTGGGCGCGGCGCTTGACCTCGGCGCCGCGGTTCTCCCGCAGGGCATCGATCGGCCGGCCGGGCAGGTCGGCGTCCAGGAAGATCCACGCGATGCACTCACGGTCGTCGAAACCGTTGTCGTGCAGCACGGTGAGCAGCCCCGGGAGGCCCTTGACCGGCTCGCCGTCGACGATGAACAGCGACGGAATCCCCTGCTTCACACCGGTCGTCGGCACCAGGGCGGGGACGGCGGCAGCGAGCTGGTGGTCGCGGACCATCGTGCGGGCCTTGGCGGGCGTCACGCCGAGCAGTTCGGCCGCCTCCTCCCACGTCAACCAGTCGGAGACGAGGGCGGCAAGGTCCTGTTCGGCCAGTCGCGGTTCACTCATGGACCCATCTTCCCCTACGGCGTGCCCGATCGGTGAGCGTGGCCTCGCGCCGTACGATGTCCCTCCCGGTCACCTTCCCCGGCCGGCCCAGCGGAACATGCACAGGAGGGTCGCTGTGCGAGACGATCAGCGTGCCCGCGGCGACGGCGCCGCGCGACCGGGCGACCCCCGCCGCACCCAGGACCACCAG
>NZ_JBMCZA010000131.1:92878-94428 GCF_048654705.1 Nocardioides sp. CPCC 206348 | reverse complement strand
CGGATCGCCCGCGGCGGCATGGCCAGCGTCTACGAAGCCGTCGACACCCGCCTGGATCGCACCGTCGCCGTCAAGATCATGCACCCGGGACTGGGCGACGCGACGTCCCACGACGACGACTCGTTCGCCCGGCGCTTCGTCCGCGAAGCACGTTCAGCGGCACGGCTGTCGCACTCCAACGTGGTCGCGGTCTACGACCAGGGCCGGGACGAGACCGGCGACGGCACCATCTACCTGGTGATGGAGTACGTCCCCGGCCACACGCTGCGCGACACGATCACCAAGGAAGCGCCGATGTCGCCCGAACGGGCGCTGGCGATCATCGACCCGGTGCTCTCGGCGCTCGCCGCGGCCCACCGGGCGGGCCTGATCCACCGTGACGTGAAGCCCGAGAACGTCCTCATCGCCGACGACGGCCGGATCAAGGTCGCCGACTTCGGCCTCGCCAAGGCAGTGAGCTCCGACACCCAGCACACGGCGACCAACGGCGTGCTCATCGGAACCGTGTCGTACCTCGCTCCCGAGCTGGTCATCGAGCAGCGCGCCGACGCACGAGCCGACGTGTACGCCGTCGGCGTGATCCTGTTCGAGCTGCTCACCGGCACCAAGCCGCACACCGGCGAGAGCCCGATCGCCGTGGCCTACCGCCACGTCCACCACGACGTGCCCGCCCCGTCGAGCGTCGTCCCCGGCCTTCCCGCGTACGTCGACGCGCTGGTCGCGCGCGCAACGACACGCGACCCCAGCCTGCGCCCCTCCGACGCGACGGTGCTGCTGCACCACGTGCACCGGGTCAGCCATGCCCTGCAGAGCGGGGTCCGCGATGATCCCGAACTGGTCGACGACCTGCTGCCCAACGCGCGGGTGGCCGAGTCCGACGAGCTCCGGGACGCCGGCAACGACACGACGCCCGAGCCGGTGAGCTCGTTGTGGGAAAGCACGCCCGACCTGGTCCCCTCCCGGTCCGATGGGCGGCCCACTGCGGAGGATCGCGAGTCGACGACAGTGATCCCGGCCCCCATGCCGGCCGCGCCGCGCTCGCTCCCTCCGGCCCGACCACAGCAGCAGGCTCCCCGGGAGCGCCGCGGCCGACGCGGCGTCGTACTCGCCCTGCTGGTGGCGCTGGTCGTCGCCGCGCTCGGCGCGGGCGGCTACTGGCTCGGTTGGGGTCGCTACACGACGACTCCGAGCGTGGTGAGCCTGGACCAGGCGGCCGCCGAGGCGAAGCTCGATGACGCCGGCCTCGCAGCGAGCGTCGAGCAGGAGGTCTACTCCGAGAGCGTCGCCGCGGGCGTCGTGATCGCGACGGATCCCAAGCCCGGCGAACGGATCCTGCCCGGTGACACCGTCGAGCTGACCGTGTCGCGCGGCAAGGAGCGCTACGACGTCCCCGACCTGCGCGGGATGACCGTCGACGAGGCGGAAGCTGCGCTCGCCGAGGTCAAGATGGTCCTCGGCCGCACCACGGAGGCCTACTCCGACACCGTCCCGAAGGGCCAGGTCGTCGCGACCAAGCCGGCGTTCGGCACGCCGGCCGCCCGGACCCAGCC
>NZ_JBMCZA010000131.1:92347-92816 GCF_048654705.1 Nocardioides sp. CPCC 206348 | reverse complement strand
AGATCGAGAAGGGCCTGGAGAGCCGCGGCGTGCAGGTCAAGGTGACCGACTCGGAGTTCAGCGACGAGATCGCCGAGGGCGCGATCATCAGCCAGAACCCGAAGACCGGTGTCGTCTACAAGGGCGACACCGTCGAGCTGGTCGTCTCCAAGGGCCCCGAGCTCGTGGCCGTGCCGGCGGTGCGTTACCTCTCCACCAAGGACGCCGTCGACAAGCTCGAGGCGCTCGGCTTCAAGGTGAAGAAGGAGCACGCCTCCATCTTCCTGAGCGGCCAGGTGGCGTGGGCCACGGATCCGGAAGCCGGGGAACGGGTCAAGAAGGGCAGCCGGATCATCCTCTATATCGTCTGAGGGTGACCCAGCCCGACGGCCGCCGCACCACCCTGCTGGCAACGCTCGCGTTGCTCGCGATGACGGCCTGCTGGGGCTCGACGTTCTTCCTCATCAAGGACCTGCTCGACCGGGTACCG
>NZ_JBMCZA010000131.1:89443-92337 GCF_048654705.1 Nocardioides sp. CPCC 206348 | reverse complement strand
GGCCGCCGCACCACCCTGCTGGCAACGCTCGCGTTGCTGGCGATGACGGCCTGCTGGGGCTCGACGTTCTTCCTGATCAAGGACCTGCTGGACCGGGTTCCCACGGTCGACTTCCTGGCCGTCCGCTTCCTCATCGCCGGCGCCGCGATGCTGCTGGTCGCCCCGCGCGCCATCGGCCGGCTCTCCCCCGAGGTCCGCCGCCGCGCGCTCGTCCTCGGCAGCCTGTACGGCGTCGCCCAGATACTGCAGACGGCGGGACTGGCCCACACACCGGCCAGCGTGTCCGGCTTCATCACCGGCCTGTACGTCGTCGCGACCCCGCTGTTCGCCGCCGTCATCCTGCGCAGCCGGATCTCCGGGGCCACCTGGGCAGCCGTCGTGCTGGCCACCGTCGGACTCGGCGTGCTCTCCCTCGAGGGCTTCTCGATCGGGTACGGCGAGGCCATCACGCTCGTGGCCGCGTTGCTCTACGCCGCCCACATCGTCGGGCTCGGCGCGTGGTCGAAGCCGGCCGACGCCCTGGGCATGTCGATCCTGCAGGTGCTGGTCATCGCCGCCATCTGCACGGCGGCCGCGCTCGTGACGGGCGAGCCGGGCGTCGTACTGCCGGACCGCGGAGCGGACTGGGCCTCGGTCGTCTACATGGCCCTGGTCGCGGGCGCCGCCGCGCTGCTGGCCCAGACATGGGCTCAGGCGCACCTGCCGCCGACCCGCAGCGCGATCATCATGAGCATGGAGCCGGTGTTCGCGGCGTTCTTCGCGGTCCTGCTCGGTGGCGAGTCGCTGACGGGCCGGATGGCGATCGGCGGCGCGATGGTGCTGACGGCGATGCTGGTCGTCGAGGCGATTCCCCGCCGCAAGATCGAGGGGGAAGTACCCCACATCGCGGTGTGAGCTCCGGTCCGAGTTTTGTCACGCGCTGGGGTGGCGCTCCGCGGCGACCGGGCGCACCATGGAGGTCTGGGGGAACCTTGAGGAGTGAATCCATGGCTGGTCACGTCATTCATGTCCACGGCACGATCCCCGCTCCGCCCGAGCAGGTGTGGGACGTCATCACCGACATCGCCCATGCCGACGACGTGCTCCGCAGCGTCAGCGAGACCGAGGTGCTGACCGAAGGCGAGTACGACGTCGGCACGGCATGGCGCGAAAGGCGCACCCTCTTCGGCCATCACGGTCCCGAGGAGATCCAGGTCGTCGAGTCCCTGCCGCCGCTGCGCACCGTCGTCGAGGCCGAGGTCGGCCACGACATCATCAGGACGGCGTACCGGCTCACGCCGACGGGGCAGGACCGCGCCCAGACCCGGCTGGCGATGACGACGACGGTGGAGATGAGCCATCGCTCACCGATGTCGCGCGCGATCTGGGCGGCCTTCGGCGGCTTCAGCTACGACCGCACCCGCAAGGTCCTGGAGCACGACCTGGAGGACATCGAGGCCGAGGCCAGGCGTCGCGCCATGGCTGGATAAGCCGCCCCCCACGCTGGCTCGCGGTAGCGTTGCCCCCGCGATGACCACCCCGACCTTTTGCACCGACTGCGGGCACGAACTCGGGATCGGCCGGTTCTGCACGAATTGTGGCAGGCCCGTCCCCGGCCGACACCCCGAGGCGACGCCCACTGTCAGCGCGCCCGCAGCCCCGTCGGCGGCCTCGTCACCGCAGCCCAGGTCCGCGCCCGTCGTGCCGCCGTCGGCCGACCAGGTCCCGCCCTCCGCGCGCTATCCGATGTACGCCGACGCACCGCCGACCGTGACCACCCCGACCACCCCGACCACGTGGCCGCAGCCGACACCGCCCCCGGGCCCGGTCCCGGTGCTGGCGCCGTCGTACCCTGCCGCTCCGAAGGACGCACGACCCTGGCTGCCCTGGGTGATCGCGCTCGTCGTCCTCGCCCTCGTGGCCGCCCTCGGCGCCTTCCTTCTCCTCGGCGGCGACGACGGCGAGCAGGCCGCCGACGACAGCCGTGACGACCGGAGCCAGAGCGGTGATCCGTCCGGCGAGGGCTCCGAACCGGGCGCTCCGGAGCAGCCCGACGCCACCGGCACCGGCGCACCGGTCGATGCCCCCGACCCCGACGACATCGAGGACCTGACCAGCGACGTCACGGCCACGGTGCCGTCGATCGCGCAGCCCAGTCGTGACCGCAAGGGCAAGCCGGTGAGGTTCGTGGTCGCGAACATGTGGGACGGCAGGCCCCGCACCGCGTGGCGGATGGCTGGCGACGGCACGGGCGAAACGCTGACCTTCGACCTGGGCGAGGAGGTCGTCATCACCGACGTCGGCATGATCAACGGCTATGCCAAGGTCGACGGGCCGATCAACTGGTATCGCAGCAATCGTCGCGTCCGCGCGGTCCAGTGGGAGTTCGACGACGGCACCCGGATCACGCAGGAGTTCGGCGACAAGCAGGCCATGCAGATGGCGGCCATCGGTCCGGTGACGACCCAGACGATCAAGGTCCACCTGCTGACCGTCACGGCACCCGGCAAGACGGACGGTCGCGACTTCACCGCGATCAGCGAGGTCCGCTTCCTGGGAGCTACCGCGGACTGAGTCCGGCGAGTGCCGCGGCGGCGCTCTCCGCGTCGGCGCGCGTCACGTCGAGGTGGGTGACCATGCGGACCGTGCGGGCACCGACGGCGCTGATCAGGACGCCGGCCTCGCGCGCCGCGGCCACGAAGCCGGGCGCATCGGCGCTGTCGAAGGCGACGATGTTGGTGTCCACCGTGGCCGGGTCGACACCGCACGCCTCGGCCAGGAGTCGGGCGTTCTCGTGGTCGTCGGCCAGCCGCTCGACATGGTGGTCGAGGGCGTGCAGGCCCGCCGCGGCAAGGATCCCGACCTGGCGCATCCCTGCGCCGAGCCGCTTGCGCCGGACGCGGGCCTCGACCATC
>NZ_JBMCZA010000131.1:75865-89413 GCF_048654705.1 Nocardioides sp. CPCC 206348 | reverse complement strand
CCGAGGCCCTTCGACAGGCACACGGCCATCACGTCGGCCACCGCGCCGTACTCCGCCAGCGGCGTGCCGGTCGCGACGTGGGCGTTCCAGATCCGGGCGCCGTCGAGGTGGACGGCCACGCCCCGCTCGTCGGCGAAGGCACGCAGGGCCTTGAGGTCTGCGAGCGGCACTACGGTGCCACCGGCGAAGTTGTGGGTGTTCTCCACCGAGATCGCGGCCGTCCTGACGAAGAACGGGCCGAGGTCGGGCGCGAAGAGGTCGTCGAGCGCCGTGAGGTCGAGCTGGCCGCGCGGGTGGGACCAGGTGCGCATGGTGACGCCACTGACGGCAGCGTGGGCCCCGAGCTCCGCGCGGGCGATGTGTGCGCGCGCCTCGCAGAGGACCTCCTGTCCGGGCGCCACCACCAGGGAGACGGCCAGCACGTTGGCCAGCGAACCGGTCGGCGTGAACAGGGCGTCCTCGTGGCCGAACAGTCCGGCCACCCGCTCCTCGAGCGCGCGGACCGTGGGGTCCTCGCCGTAGACGTCGTCGCCCACCTCGGCCGCGGCCATGGCCGCGCGCATCGCGTCCGTCGGACGCGAGACCGTGTCGGAGCGGAGGTCGATCACGCCTTGCGGAGCATTTCTGCCACCAGGAAGGACAACTCCAGGGACTGCACGCGGTTCAGGCGCGGGTCGACGACCGACTCGTAGCGGTGCGCGAGGCCGAGCTCGTCGAGCTCCTCGCCGCCACCGATGATCTCGGTGACGTCGTCGCCGGTGTTCTCGACCAGGATGCCGGCCGGGACGGTGTCGAGCGCGCGGTGCACGTCGAAGAATCCCTGCACCTCGTCGATGACGTCCTCGAAGCGGCGCGTCTTGTAGCCGTTCGACGCCTCGAAGGTGTTGCCGTGCATGGCATCGCAGACCCACGCGACGTCGACGCCCTCGGCGGTGACCTTCTCGACCAGCGCAGGGAGACCGTCGCGGATCTTGCTGGCACCGAAGCGGGTGATGAAGGTGAGGCGACCGGGTTCGTTGGTCGGGTTGAGCTTGGTGGCCAGCGACAGCGCGTCATCGGCGGTGGCCGACGGCCCGAGCTTGCAACCGATCGGGTTGCGGATGTGGCTGAAGTACTCGACGTGCGCGCCGTCGAGCTGGCGGGTGCGCTCACCGATCCAGACCATGTGGCCCGAGACGTTGTACGGCGCCTCGGTGCGCGAATCGATGCGCGTCATCGCGTGTTCGTACTCCAGCAGCAGCGCCTCGTGCGAGGAGTAGAAGTCGACCCGGTGGAACTCGTCGGGGTCGGCGCCGATCGCCTGCATGAAGTTCAGCGCGCGGTCGATCTCGGCGGCCATCGCCTCGTAGTGCTGGCCGACGGGGCTGTTGCGGACGAACTCGGAGTTCCAGGTGTGCACCTGGCGGAGGTCGGCGTACCCACCGGTGGTGAAGGCGCGTACGAGGTTCAGCGTGGACGCGGACGCGTGGTAGACGTCCAGCAGTCGCTGCGGGTCGTGGCGCCGCGAGTCAGGAGTGAAGTCGAAGCCGTTGACCGCGTCGCCGCGGTAGGCCGGCAGCGTGATGCCGTCGCGGGTCTCCGAGTCCGAGGAACGCGGCTTGGCGTACTGGCCGGCGAGCCGGCCCACCTTCACGACCGGCACGGACGCGGCGTAGGTCAGCACGACCGCCATCTGCAGCAGCACGCGCAGCTTGTTGCGGGTGTTGTCGGCCGTCGCGTCGACGAACGTCTCGGCGCAGTCACCGCCCCAGAGCAGGAAGGCCTCGCCCCGGCTCGCCGCCGCGATCTTGGACTTCAGCTCGTCGCACTCGCCTGCAAAGACCAGCGGAGGAAGCGTGCGCAGTCGTTCGACGGTCGCGGCCAGGGCCGCGGGGTCGTCGTACGACGGCTGCTGCTTCGCGCCGATGGCGTGCAACTGCTCGAGGGACGGGAGATTGCTCACTCCCCAAGAGTACGGCGCGGCACCGGGACCCGCCGAGGGGGAGGCCCCTCGCGGACAAGGCGCGTGCGGCAGCGCGGTGGGAGGCGATCGCTGCGAGCTTGCTCGCCCGAAGGCATCGCCGGAAACGCGCTCGCGCAAATCAATCAGTCGTCCGTGGGATCGATGTCCATGTGCTCGATGTCGGCGAACTGTCCGCCCTCGGGCTTGTAGAAGATCCGGGTCACGCCCCAGAGCACCACACCGAGCAGCAACATGAACCCGGCGATGACGTACTGGATGCGGTCGGGCGCCAACCGTGCCCACGGCCCGAGGAGGTACAGGCAGAACGCCGCACCGAGCACCGGGACGACGGTCGGCGCCTTGAAGTGGCCACTGTCCGGTTCGCGGCGCAGGATCAGGCAGGAGATGTTGACGATCGAGAAGACCGCCAGCAGGAGCAGGCCCGTGGTGCCGGACAGGGCGCTGACGACCGAGACCTCGGTGCCCTCGGCGGCGTCCCCGAGCTTGGCGTCCCGCAACCGCACCACGGCGATGATCAGGCCCATGGCCAGCAGGGTGGTGAAGGTGATGGCGGCGTACGGCGTGCGCCGACCCGGGAGGACCTTGCCGAGCACCGGCGGCAACACCTTCTGCTGCGACATGCCGTAGAGCAACCGGCTGGCCATCAGCATGTTGATCAGCGCGGTGTTCGCCACCGCGAACACCGTCAGGAACGGGAAGATGTCGTCGATCGGCAGGTCGGGCGCCCCGAGCTTCACGACGTCGATCAGGATGCCGGCGTCCGCGTTGGTGGGCTTCGCGATGTCGCCCGGCGGGATCACGATGATCACCGAGATGGCCACCAGCATGTAGATCACGACGGCGATCCCGAGGCCGGTCAGCATCATCTTCGGGAAGATCCGCTCCGGCTCCTTGGTCTCCTCGACCATGTTGACGGAGTCCTCGAAGCCGACCATCGAGAAGAACGCGATGGCGGTGGCGATGGTGACCGCCATGAACATGCCCTTGTCGGACGGGCTCTCGAAAACGGTGATCCGCTCGAGGTCGCCGTCGCCCTTGGCGATCACCGAGAAGCCGATGACGATCACGATCGCCAGGGCGCTCATCTCGATGAGGGTCAGCACCACGTTGAACTTCACGCTCTCGCCGACACCGCGCAGGTTGATCAGGGCCAGCAGGCCCATGAAGACCAGCGCGACGAAGAGCGCCCACCCGGGCGTGGTCGGCACGCCCGACCAGATCTCGTTCAGGCCGAGCAGCAGGTTGTTGGCCAGCAGGTTGGCCGAGGTCGACGCACTGGTGATGCCGGAGCAGATCACCGTGAACGCCACGAGGAAGGTGATGAAGTGGATGCCGAACGCCTTGTGCGTGTACAACGCGGCACCCGCCGCCTGGGGGTACTTCGTGACGAGCTCGAGGTACGAGAAGGCCGTCAGCGTCGCGACCGCGAAGGCGACCAGGAACGGCAGCCACGCGATGCCGCCGACCTGACCGGCCAGGCGACCCGTGACGGCGTAGACGCCGGCGCCGAGGATGTCGCCGACGATGAAGAGCAGGAGGAGCCCGGGCCCGAGGACCCGCTTCAGCTCCGGCTGTCCCTGCTGGTCCGGAACGCTGGTACTGGTGGTGTCTGTGGTCATCGGGCTTCCCGTCCTGCCGAGTCAGAAGGCTTGTGTCCCCGCGGATCACCCTCGCGCACGGCGGCGCGAATGTGAAGCACCTGACGTGCTACCGCGACACGGCCGTGTCGCCGCGCACCATCACGGCCAGGGGTGAGCCGAGGCTTCGGGGCGCGGCGTGCAGGTCCCCGTCGACGACGAGCAGGTCGGCAGCGAGGTCCCGCTGGAGCCGACCCGTGACCGTCCGGAGGCCGCACGCCTCCGCGGCACCGGCCGTCCCCGCGGCCAGCGCCTCCTCGAGCGTCCAACCGGCAGCCACCAGGTCCAGCACCGCGAGCCAGGCGTTGCCGTGGGCCTTGAGCGGCATCGCGCCGGCATCGACACCCGGGACGACCCGAACACCGTGTCGGTGCATCCGGCCCACATCAGCGGACCGCTGGGCGAAGAAGGTGAGCATGTCCATCCCCAGCCGGTCCATGATCGCCTGCACCTGGGGCGGGGGCGGCGGCATGGTCGCGACGAGTGACATGTCGTTGCCCATCGTCGGATCGACCACGACGCCGGCCGCGGCCGTGCGTGCCAGCAGGTCGTCACTCAACTGGGCGCCGTCCTCGGTGACCCCCGTGAAGTGCTCGATCCCGTCGACGCCGGCTGCCAGGGCCGCCTCGATCGCGGCGAGCGAATGGGCATGGGCGAGGACCGGCAGACCACGATCGTGCGCGGTGTCGACCACCGCCCTGAGGGCCGTGACGGCGTACTGCACGCCGACCATGTCGGTGCCCGGGGTGAGGAAGCCACCGCTGGCCATCACCTTGACGACGTCGGCGCCGCGCTCGTGGCGCTCGATCACCGCAGACCGCAGCTCGTCCTCGGTCTCCGCGACGGCGCCGAGGAAGTGGCAGTGCCCACCCGGCGTGGTCACGGGCGGCCCCGAGGCGACGATTCGCGGGGAGCCGGCAGCACCGCGATCCCGTGCCACCAGGGTGCGATAGCCCCGGTCGCCGAGGTCGCGGACCGTGGTCACCCCTGCCGCGACCTGCGCGGCCAGCGACTGGACGATCGCTGCATCGATGGCCTCCTCGTCGAGCGCGCCGACCCGTTCGAGGGCACCGAGCGAACCGTCCGAAACGAGATGGACGTGCGCGTCGACCAGGCCCGGCATCAAGGTTCCGTCGTACGAGGTGACCGGGCAGTCCGACGGCACGGCGAAGTCCGCCGACTCCACGCCGACGATCCGGTCGCCCTCGACCAGCACCGTCGCCCCACCCGGAAGGAACCTGTCGCCGTCGAACGCGCGGGGAGCACGCCACGCCTGCACGAGTCGAGTGTGGCCCCGAACGGGGGTCCTTGTCACGGGCCACGGTCACGGGCCACGCGGCACCTGTCAGCCGAAGAAGACCTGCGCCTCGGCGTACTCGGCAGCGCTCACGACCTTGAGCGCACCGGTCCCCTCGATGAGCGGGACGCGGACGATGTTCGTACCGCGCAGGGCCACCATGACGCCGTACTCACCGTCGGCGACGGCGCCGATCGCCTGCAGCCCGAACCGGGTGGCCAGCCAGCGGTCGAAGGCCGAGGGCGTGCCACCCCGCTGGATGTGGCCGAGTACGACGGCGCGGGCCTCCTTGCCCGTCCGGTGCTCGATCTCGCTGGCGAGCCGGTCGCCGATCCCGCCGAGCCGGACGTGGCCGAACGCGTCCTTCTCCCCGCTGGCCAGGGTCATGCCGCTGCCATCGGCCGGCAGCGCGCCCTCGGACACAACGATGATCGGGGCGTACTCGCTCTTGAAGCGCGTCAGCACGTGGGCGCAGACGGCGTCGATGTCGAAGGGGATCTCCGGGATCAGCACGGCGCTGGCACCACCGGCGATGCCGGCGTGCAGGGCGATCCAGCCGGCGTGGCGACCCATGACCTCGACGACCAGCACGCGGTGGTGCGACTCGGCCGTCGTGTGCAGTCGGTCGATCGCCTCGGTCGCGATGTTGACCGCGGTGTCGAAGCCGAAGGTGAAGTCGGTGCCGGAGAGGTCGTTGTCGATCGTCTTCGGGACACCCACGACGTTCACGCCGAGCTCGGCCAGCTTCGTGGCGACGCCGAGGGTGTCCTCGCCGCCGATCGCGACGAGCGCCTCGACCCCGGCGGCCGCGAGGTTGTCGGTGATCCGCTGGACGCCGCCGTCGACGGCGAACGGATTGGTCCGCGAGGAGCCGAGGATCGTGCCACCGCGCGGCAGGATGCCGCGGCACTGCTCGATGCCGAGCGGCATGGTGATGCCCTCGAGCGGCCCGCGCCAGCCGTCACGGAAGCCGACGAACTCGAAGCCGTGTTCATTGACGCCCTTGCGAACGACGGCGCGGATGACCGCGTTGAGTCCAGGACAGTCGCCGCCACCGGTGAGCACTCCTACGCGCATGTCTCGACCCTAACCATGTTCCGGGAACTACGGTTGTGCCATGACCTTCTCGATCGTGGCCAGGTCCGCCGACGGTGACACGTGGGGTGTGGCCGTCGCTTCGAAGTTCCTGGCCGTCGGCTCCGCTGTTCCTGCTGCCGTCGCCGGCGTCGGCGCCGTGGCGACCCAGGCCGATGCCAACGTCGCCTACAAGGGCCTGGCGCTCTCGCACCTCGACGAGGGCGCCACCGCGTCCGTCGCGCTGCAGCGACTGATCGAGGAGGACGAGGGCCGGGCCCAGCGCCAGGTCGGCATCGTCGACCTCGATGGCGGTGCGGCCTCCCACACCGGCGCCGAGTGCATCCCGTGGGCCGGCAGCCGCACGGGCGACGGCTGGGCCATCCAGGGCAACTGCCTGGCGGGCGTCGAGGTCGTCGACGCCATGGAACAGGCGTGGCTCGAGAGCGACGCCGACGCGGCCCTGCAGGACCGTCTCCTCGCTGCCCTCGCCGCGGGTGACGCTGCGGGTGGGGACCGGCGCGGCCGACAGTCGGCGGCGATGCTGGTGGTCCGCGACGGTGCCGGGTACGGCGGTCTCGACGACGTGGCCGTCGACCTGCGGGTCGATGACCACGAAGCACCGATCGACGAACTGGCCCGCCTCCTGGACCTGCACGAGCTCTACCTGACGGCGTCGACCGAGGACGAGAAGGTCGTCGTCGACGACGCGCTGCGTGCCGAGCTGGAGACCTTCGCCGCCGGCGAGGGCCATCGCGACTTCGCGGCGTGGGTCGGCACCGAGAACTACGAGATGCGGGTCGCAGCCGACCTCTCGTGGATCGACGAACGCATCCTCGCGGTGGTCCGCGGCGACGGCTGATCCTCCCGCAGCGCTCAGCGGCTTGCTGCGCGCTCCAGGGCCTTCTGGGCCGCGTCGCGCTCGGCCGTCGCGGTCCTGAGGTCGGCGGCCGCTGCGTCGCGGACCTCCTCGGCCTCGCCGATCTCCTCCTCCAGCCCGTCGGACTGCTCCTCGAGGTCGGCGAGCCGACGGCGGAGCTCGTCGATCTCCGCCTGCACCTGCAGCGACCGCGCCGAGAGCCGCTCGACCTCGGCGAGCGCGTCATGGTGCGTGGAGCTCGCGTCGTCGTACTCGTCGACAGCGAGAGCGAGCCGTTCCTCGGCCGCCGCGATGGCCTTGGCCGCGCGGTCCGGGTCGGGGACGACGTGCAGGTCGGGCGGCCCGGGCAGCACCGCCTCCCGGGCACTCGCCTCGAAGCCCAGGGCTTCGGGCACGGCGATCGCGCCGGCCAGGTCGGCGGGGTCCATCGGCTCCACCCCGGTCGTGTGCAACGGCGTGACCAGCAGTCCGCTGCGCACCGCGCGTCCGCACGCCTCGTCCACCATGGCGGCGGTGAGGGTGGCCTCGACCTGTTCGGCCACCGCCTCGGTGACCCGGAAGCCCTCGTCCCCGGCGAGGCGGCGCGCCTGCGTGGTGACGGCCGCGGTGACCTGGCGTCGCTGCTTGGTCAGCGCGCGCAGCTCCCCTGCCGACATGGCCTGTTGCGCCTCACGGAGCGCGGCTCCGACGTTGAGCACCTGGTCGACCTGCGCGGCTTCGCGTCGTACGAGCAGGTTGACGACCCAGGCAGCCGTCGCCGGCTTACGCAGCGCCTTGACCCGGGGAGCCAGCGGCGTGCCCTTGAGCTCCTTCACCCGGGCATCGCGTGCGGGCGTGAACTCCGCGAGCGGCAGCGCGTAGAGCTCGTCGGCGATCTCCAGCAGCTCGTCGGTCAGCTCGTCAGTCATCGAGCCCCTGCTCGATCGCGTAGCGGGTCAGCTCGACCCGGTTGTGCATCTGCAGCTTGCGCAGGGTGTTCTGCACGTGGTTCTGCACCGTGCGGTGCGACAGCACCAGCCGCTCGGCGATCTGCTTGTAGGACATCCCCTTGGCGACCATCTTGAGGATCTCGGTCTCGCGCTCGGTCAGCTTCTCGCCCGGCGGCGTGGTCGGCTCGTTCATCCGCCGGAACTCCCCCAGCACCAGCGCAGCAAGTCCCGGCGTGAAGACGCTGTCGCCTGCGGCCACGCGGCGTACGGCGGCGACCAGCTCCGTCCCGGACGCCGACTTGACCAGGTAACCGGTGGCACCAGCCTTCACCGCCGCCAACACGTCGTCCTGCTCCCCCGACGCCGACAGGATCAGCACCCGCGACGACGGATCGGTGGCCAGCACGCTGGCGGTCACCTCGACGCCGCTGGGCTCCGGGATCTGCAGGTCGAGTACGACGACCTGGGGCCTCGTGGCCTGGAACCGGTTGATCGCCTCGGTGCCGGTGGCGGCCGTGGCGACGACAGCGAACCCGGCGGCCGTCAGGTCGCGCTCGACCGCATCACGCCACATCGGGTGGTCGTCGACGACCATCACCCGGATCTGATCGGACATGGGTCGACCCTAGACCGGCGGGCTCAGGCTCGGTGGAACCGGCCTCGCCGGTGCAGCAGCGCGTCGTCGGCTTCGCTCTCATCGATCTCGACGTGCTCGATCACGACCTCGACCTCGACGGACCAGCCGACCTCGCGCTCGCCGATCAACCGCACGGCGGCCCAGGTGCCGGCCGAAGCGAGCCGGGGGCCGTGATCGGAGTCGACGAACTCGGCCTGCCGGAACGGCCCGCCGGGCGCCGGCGCGGTGCCGGCGAACGCCTCGGCCAGGTCGCGATCGGCCCACGAGAGCAGCTGCACCACGGCGACACCGTCGTCGCGGAGCACGTCGAGCAGGTCGGTGTCGGGATCGAGGAGCGCCAGGATCGACGGCGCCGGACCGAGGGCGACCATCAGCGACGAGACCGTCAGCCCCGCTCGCGATCCGCCCTGACCGGCGGTCCACAGCGTGACGGCACCACCGACGCGGGCCCGGAAGCGCCGGGCCGGATCAGGATCGGCGTCCGCGAACGGGTGCGTGCTGTGGATCGTCATCGGTCTCCTCGTGAGGGGGTGACGCGAGGGACCACGAAGGTCCACTCCGTCCCGTAGGACCCGGTGTCCAGGGTGGCTTCCCCGCCCAGGTCGTTGATCCGGCCCCGGATCGATTCGAGCACCCCGAGGCGGCCCTGCTGCTCGGCGTCCTCGAGGCGTCCAGCCGCAATGCCCGGGCCTTCGTCGCGGATCGTGACCTCGACCCGGTCGCCGAGGTCCTCGAGCAGGATCCAGGCCGGGGCGTCCTCACCGACGTGCCGGCTCACGTTGTCGAGGCAGGCCTGCGCGGCAGCGGTGATCTCGGCGACAGCGTGCGCCGGCAGTTCCACCGCGCCCGCAGGCAGCGCCACCTCGGTGTGCGGCCGGGCCCCGAGGCGCCCGAGCGCGGCAGCCAGGTCGGCACTCGTCCCTGTGGTGCGGGCGGAGGTGACCGCGTCCTGGGAACGGATCAGCGTGCGGAGCGCCTGTTCCTGCGCTCCCGCCAGCCTGCCCAGCTCGGCCGCCTCTCCGCCGAGCTCGCCGCCGCGTCGCTGGACGAGCGCGAGGACCTGAAGCACCCCGTCATGGACCACCCGGGCCAGGCGTGCCCGTTCAGCGGCTGCGGCGGCCTCGCTCTGAGCGCGGTCACGATCCGCAGCCATCGCCGTGAGCGACTCGCACACGAAGCCGACCATCGAGCCGCCGAGCAGGATCAGGAAGACGTTTCCCCAGTCCTGCTGGCGGACCTCGGCGCGGCTGAGCAGGTCGATCGCACCGAGCAGCACCGCGGCGACCGTGCCGCCGCGCCAGCCGTAGCGAACCGCCCACGCCAACAACGCACCGACGATCCAGTAGCCAGGGATGGTCGCGTGGAACCACTCCCCCTTCACCACCGGGGTGGCGAGCAACAGGGCCACCGCCAGTGCGAGGTCGGCCACCAGCACCGCCGGGACCCGGCGCTCCGGGGCCGCATAGACGACGATCGCCGCGACGGTGCCGGCCGCCATGACCCCGAGACAGGCCCAGCCGAGGGCGGGATGCTCGAAGTTGTTGCGGAAGGCGTTGAGCGTCACCGCGTAGACCAGGACGACCACCCGCAGCACCGCGAGCGCCCGGAACATCCGGTTCTCGACGGCGACCGCAGCCCGGGTCGTCGTACCACTGGTCACGACGGAGTCGGTCAGGACGCGATCTTCCGCTCGTCGCCGTCGCCGCGCTCGGCACGCTCGGCGCGCTCGGCCTTCCTGGACTCCTCCTTGGCGCGGCCGGCGTACATGTCGACGTACTCCTGGCCAGAGAGCCGCATGATCTCGTACATGATCTCGTCGGTGATCGAGCGCAGGATGAAGCGGTCGTTCTCGAGGCCGGCGTAGCGCGAGAAGTCCATCGGCTTGCCGAAGCGAACGGTCGGACGGGTGATCCGGCCGAACTTCTTGCCCGGGGGCGCCACCACGTCGGTGCCGACGACAGCGACCGGGATCACCGGGACACCGGTCTCCAGGGTGAGGCGGGCGATACCGGTCTTGCCGCGGTAGAGCCGGCCGTCGTGGGAGCGCGTGCCTTCGGGATAGATGCCGAAGAGCTCGTTCTCGGCCAGCACCCGCTTCGCGGAGACCAGGGCACCGGACGCGGCGTCGCCGCTGGTGCGGTCGATCGGGATGTTGCCCGTGCCGCTGAAGAAGTTCTTCTGCAGCCAGCCCTTGATGCCGGGCGAGGTGAAGTACTCCGCCTTCGCGACGAAGCGCACCATCCGCGGGATGACCAGCGGCATGAACAGCCAGTCGGCGTACGACAGGTGGTTGCTGGCGAGGATCGCCGGACCGCTCGGCGGGACGTTCTCCAGACCTTCGGCACGCGGCCGGAAGATCAACTTCAACAGCGGCCCGAGCGCGATGAACTTGAGGAACCAGTAGAACAACCGACCGACCTTCCGCTTGGACTTCCCTGCGACGAAGCCTAGTGCCTCCACAGCCTTCCACGGACACCCGCGCGTGCCTGCGTTCGTACGGCACAATCGCGGCATGCCGCCGAGCCCCGCGTCCCTCACCGCGCCACTGACGATCGCCGCCCGACCGGAGCTGACCGGAGGCCGGCGCATCGGTGTCCTCCTGAGCCACGGATTCACGGGGTCGCCGGCCTCGATGCGGCCGTGGGGCGAGTACCTCGGCGACCGCGGGTACGGCGTCGTCGTACCCCGCCTGCCCGGGCACGGCACCACCTGGCAGGACCTCAACCAGCGCACCTGGGCGGACTGGCACGCGGAGATCACCTCCACCTTCGACGCGCTCCGGGCCGACCACGACGCCGTCGTCATCGGCGGGCTGTCGATGGGTGGGGCCCAGGTCCTGCAGCTGGCGGCCGCACGCAACAGCGAGATCGCGGGCGTCATGCTGGTCAATCCGGCCGTGTCGACGAAGCGGCTCGACGTGAAGCTGCTGCCGGTCCTCAAGCACCTCGTCGGTTCGTTCCCCGCGATCGGGAACGACATCAAGAAGCCCGACACCGACGAGCTCGGCTACGACCGGACGCCCCTCAAGGCAGCCCACTCGATGATGCAGGCGTGGCCCGGCATCATCAAGGCACTGCCGAAGATCACGGTTCCCGTCATTTACTTCCGGGCCGATGCCGACCACGTCGTCGATGAGTCCTCCGAGAAGATCATCCGCAAGCAGATCTCGTCGGTCGACGTCACCCGGGTCCCGCTCCCGGAGAGCTACCACGTCGCGACGATCGACAACGACGCCCCGACGATCTTCGAGCAGTCGGCGGCCTTCATCGCCCGGGTGGCCGGGTGACCGTACCCGCCACCGAACCCACTGCGACCGGCACCGGCACCGCTTCCGACCGGATGCTGCTGGCCTTCGTACGGTTGTGGGCCCTCGCGCTGCTGCTGCACGTCTGCATGGCCGATCGCCACCGACTGGACACCGTGTGGGGCATCGCGGTCGCGGCACTGGCCTTCGCCGTACTGATCCGTCCGAACGACCTGCGCCTCTTCGGGGTCCTGCTGGTCGCGCAGCTCGCCGACATGGTCGCCGAGATGCCGTACTCCCCCAACCACTGGATGCTCGACGGCTTCGTCGGCCTGACGATCCTCGCCTGCTTTGCGCTGCGCCGCGAGGTCACGTTCGACGCGCTGCGCCGCGCGGTCCCGGGCATCCGGATCGTCCTGCTGATCGCCTATTCGGCCGCGGCGCTGGCGAAGTACAACACCACCTTCCTCGACCCGGTGACCAGCTGCGCTTCCGCTATCGCGTCCCGGGCATCGTTCGGCGTGACCCGGGACCTGCCGCTCGATCCGGCGTGGATGCTGATCACCATCACGGCCGAGAGCCTGATCCCGATCCTGCTGCTGATCCCCGCGACGCGACGTCACGGTGTCCGTGTCGGCATGGTCTTCCACTGCCTGATCACGCTCAGTCCGGCCATCGGCGTCCAGGACTTCAGCGCGACGCTCATCGCCCTGTTCTTCCTGTTCCTCAGTGCACCCGATGCCGAACACCTCCTTGACCGACTCCAGCGCCTCACCGGGAAGTCGGCGGTGGTGCGGGACGTTCGACGGTTCCCCAACCTCGCGGCGCTCCTCGGTCTCGCGGTGATCGGCTTCGCCGGCTACGCGAGCGTCGCAGCGGCCTCGGCGGCGACCAACGTGATCAGCAAGGTGGTGCTGGCCGCGATCGTGATCGCGGCGGTGTGGTCCTGGCGACAGGCTGCGCCGCCGGCACGCCTCGCGGGCATCACCTGGATCCACGTCCCCATGATCGTGCTGACGCTGTTCTGGGCGATGAATCCCTACCTCGGGTTGCGGACCACGGCCTCGTTCACGATGTTCTCGAGCCTGCGAACCGAAGGCACGGAGGCCAATCACCTCTTCCTGCCCTCGGTCCACTTGACCGACTGGCAGGAGGATCTCGTGTACATCGAGTCGTCGAACGATCGCGAGATCGAACGCGCAGCCCGATCTGATGTCGCCGTACCACTCCTGGCCTTGCGGTCCCGGGCGATGGACGACGCCGACCTGGTCGTCACCGGCGTCCTGCACGGCGAACGGGTGACCTTCGGCCCCGAACCGGACCAACGCCCCCTCGATCCCCTGACGTGGTGGGAACGGAAGTACACCCATTTCCACGCCATCCCCGTGGGCGACCACCCGTTCTGCACGGACTGAACCGACCTGCGTCAGCGCCCGCAGCGTAGGCTGAAGTCGTGAAACGGGAGAACCCCGAGGAGCAGGACTCCGCGTGGCAGAAGATCGTCGAGAACTACGGCGAACGCGCCGAGCTCGACGCTGTCGACGACCGCGCCGATGAGGGTCGCGTCGAAACCCCGCTCGATCCCGACCTCCGCGACGAGGACCCGGTGCGTTCGAGCCTGTTCGACGACGACGCCCTCGACGAGATCGACCGCTTCGTCCCCGACAGCCCGCCGCCGGTGCCCATGCCCCCGCCCGACCGGTTCCTGGCCTGGCTCGGTGTCTTCGGGTCACCGACCGTGCTGCTGGTCTTCCTCGTGCTGGGACTCGGCATGCCGCAGGTCCTCGGCTGGATCCTCGTCGGCGGCTTCGTCCTCGGCTTCTGCTACCTCGTCTTCACGCTTCCGCGGTCGCCGCGTGATCCGTGGGACGACGGCGCGGTCGTGTG
>NZ_JBMCZA010000131.1:27326-75818 GCF_048654705.1 Nocardioides sp. CPCC 206348 | reverse complement strand
CCACTACTGCCCCGCTCCACGAAGTGTGCTCGACCAGCTCGAGATAGCCGTGCGGGAAGATCACGTGCGTGGCCACTGCCGTCACCAGTAGCGCGGCCGTCCAGCGCTTCAGGCGCCGCAGCTCGTCCGCGTCCTCGAGCAGCGCCAGCCCGGCGCACGACGCCGGCAGCAGCCAGATGAGGTATTGCGGGCTCAACACCTTCCCGCTGACGAGGAACGCTGACACCGCCGCGAGGGTCAGCCAGATCGTCGCGGGCAGACTGTGCTGAAAATCCTTCAGGCAGCGCCAACCGAGCGCCCACAGCGCGACCATGCCCAGCAAGAGCGCCGCCGTCGCGATCGTCGAAACCATGATGAGGACGGAGACACCGGGACCGTCGATCTCCCAGGCCAGCGCTCTGGCGAAGGAGACGTCGTAAGCCGCAGGGTCGATGGCCCAGCGCACCATCGCCGGAGTGGCCGCGACGGACTCGATCTGCAGGCCACGGTCGCCCTGGTAGTCGAGAGGCGACACGACCCGGTCCCAGCCACCGAGCAACAAGCTGACTCCCAGCAGGAACGCACCGGCCACCGCACCGCTCACGAGCACCCGAACCCGGCTCGACAGCGTCGCGGCAAGTGTCGGCAGCACCAGTGCGGGCCAGTACTTCACGCCCGTCGCCAAGGCACCGAACACGGCTGCCCGGCGCGGCGCATCAACCAGCGCGAGCAGGGCCAGCGCGATCAGGACACCTGGCAGGAGGTCGAAGCGCGCGTACGTCAGCGACCCGATGGCCGGTACGGCGGCCAGCCAGACGGCTGACGGCAGGGGAAGTCCGCCCATCTGCCCTTGTGTCGCAACGATCCTGCGCGCGAGGAGGACGCGCAAGAACGCCCCGTCGAGCGCGACGGCCAACAGGATCACGACGAGCGAGTAGTAGCTGGTGGCGTCGATCAAGGCCAGCAACGCGTAGGGCACCGCGAGGACGAGGAGTGCCGGCACGGGGTACTCGCGCAGTGTCCCGGCCACGCCGTCTGCACCGAGATCGGCGAGGCTCTCGCGGTAATGGTTCAGATCGAAGCCAACACCCGTCTCGACCGTGACCATGGCCATCAGCAGCACCAGTCGGGTGGTGGCCCACCACAGCCAGGCTGTTCGCGTCGTCGTCATCGGCGGCTTCCCCTGTCGCGCGCCAGGAGCGCGGCGCCGACGGCTCCGGCTTCGGGCCCGCTCTGCGCCGCGACCAGCGGCGGAACCGGACGGTAGGCGGTTCCCTGCAACGAGTCGGCGAGTGCGGCACGCGCAGGAGCGAGCAGGAGGTCCCCCACCGCGGAGACGCCGCCGCCGACCACGACGAGCTGGGGATCGAAGGCGGACACCAGTCCTGCGACACCCACACCCAGCCAGGTGCCGATCGACGCGAAGGCCTGCCGGGCGACCTCGTCACCGGCGAACGCCATGGCGGCGACCTCGGGACCGTCGAGGTGGCGGCCCAGTGCCACGCGCGTGACGCGCTCGAGGGCCCGCCCGCTGCAGTACTGCTCCCAGCACCCGCGCAGCCCGCACTCGCACGCCAGGCCGTCCGGCACGACCTGCATGTGGCCGAACTCTCCGGCCAGCCCGTTGGCTCCGCGGACCACACGTCCGCCGAGGACGAGCGCGCCGCCGATACCGGTGCCGATGGTGATCATCAGCATCGAGTCGACACCCTGCCCCGCCCCCACGACCAGCTCGGCGTGGGCCGCACAGTTCGCGTCGTTCTCGAGTACGACGACAAGGCCGGTCCGCGACGCGAGCCGCTCCCGCACGGGAGCACTGCGCCAGGGCAGGTGGGCGCCGAACAGGTAGCGCTCCCCGGCGGCGTCGACCAGCCCCGCGGCGGAGACCCCGAGCGCGACCGGCGCCCGGTCGTCGTACACGTCGCGGGCGGCGAGCTCGACGGCGTCCTCGACGGCCGACTCGGAGGCGTTCCGGCCCGGCATCGGGCGGGTCGCCATCGCCTCGACCGCACCGTCGGCCGACACCCGCACCGCCAGCACCTTGGTGCCGCCGACGTCGACACCGACCCACGTGTCCCCGGCCATCAGCGCTACCTCAGATGCGCGCGAGGTCGGACGCGCCGATGACGCCGGCGCGGTTGCCGAGCGCTGCCGGTCGCACCTCGGCGCGCGGACGGAATCCACGCCCTGCCAGCTCGCGGTCGAAGGTCGCCCGCAACGGGTCCAGCAGGAGGTCACCGGCCAGGCTGACGCCACCGCCGACGACGATCACCGCGGGATCCAGAACAGTCACCAGGGAAGCGATGCCGTGGCCGAGCCACGCACCGAGCTCCTCCAGCTGTTCGATGGCGAAGCGGTCACCGTCCTGGGCAGCCTGGGTGATCATCGGACCGGTGATCGCGGACGGGTCGCCCCCTGCGCGGTCCAGGAGGCCCTGTGCGAGCAGCGAGCTCCCGGCGACTGCCTCCCGCGTCGCCCGCACCAGCGCCGAGCCGCTGCCGTACTGCTCGAGACAGCCTCGATTGCCGCAGCCGCACAGTCGTCCGTCCGGGACGACACACAGGTGGCCGATCTCGGCCGCAACGCCGAAGGCGCCGCGCAGCAGTTGGCCACCCGTGACGATTCCGCCGCCGACACCCGTACCGACGGTGACCATCAACTGGTCGTCGACGTCGCGTCCGGCGCCGTGCCGGAACTCGCCCCACGCCGCAGCGTTGGCGTCGTTCTCGACGACGACCGGCAGTCCGGTGAGCCGGGCCAGATCGACGCCCAGGGGCTCGTTGCGCCACGCAATGTTCGGCGCGAAGAGCACCGTCGACCGGTCGGAAGCGATGTAACCGGCGGCCCCCACGCCGATGGCCGTCACCGGATGCTCCGCCACCAGTTCAGCGACGAGTCCTGCCGCAGCAGCCTCCATGGCCTCGGGGTCCGTGGCGGGCGACTCCACCCGTGACTCCGCGATCACCCTGCCCTCGGCGTCGACCACGGCGCCCGCGATCTTGGTGCCGCCGATGTCGATGCCGCACGTCAGGCCACCGGTCTGGATCGTCGTCACGTCGTCTCGTCTCCGTCGTCGAGGTCGATGTGCTCGACCTCGGCAGTCCGCGGATGCCCACTGTCCGCGCCAGGCGGCGGCGGGAGGGTCTCCATGAGTCCGGCAGCGGCCTGCAGCAACGACGACGCCGCGACCATCAGGTGCGTCTTGACCTCCGGGGAGGTCTGGCGCACGGCGTGCACGACACGACAGACCGGGCAGTAGCGGCACTCCGCCTCGCCCGTCGCGATGTGCTCGCTGACCTCGTGGGCCATCGCGGCTGCCTGCGCTGCGAATCCGCCGGCGCTTCCGGCCGCTTCGCCCGCCTGCTGGCGCGCGGCATCGGCCAGGGCACCGAAGAGCTTCATCGCCTCCTCGCCGACGCTGCCGATCTCGGGTTCCTTCTCGTCGGTCATCGGCGCTCCTCGCCTGTGCCGGCAGATGCCGCCGCCGGTGTCGGCTCGGCGAACCGGACTCGTAGTTCACCGTCGACCACGCGCGCACCGGCGACCCGCAGCCGGGCAAGCCCGGCGGGCAGGGTCAGCAACCGGCGATAGGAACCGACCGTCATGACGAGCTCGTCTCCGTTGCGGGCAAGGTCCACCTCCGAGCGGGTGACGAACGGCAGGGACAAGTGGACCACGGCCCCGCCTTCGTCGGGTCGGGACACCCGGAACGGGCCTTCCCCGATCGGCGGGGCAAGTGGGTCGGCGCCGTCGTACAACGCTGCGGCGAGGGCAGCGACCGCCTCGACCCCGACCGGCTCCGCCGGCTGGTACTCGGACGTGAAGATCGGCAGGCCGGTGAAGGACTCGGCAACCTCGGTGAGCACGCCCTGCTGTGCAGCCACCCATCCGGCGCGCCACTCGTCGGCCGCGTCGGCGGGAAACACCCGGTTCGCGACCACGCCGTCCACCCGGTAACCGAACAGGCACAGGCTGGTGAACGCCCGTCGGGCCTCGGCCAGCACCATCTTCTCGGGGGTCAGGACCAGCCGGACGCTGGCGTCGGGGCCCGACAGCAGGGCCTGCACGTCGTCGAGCTCGGCGTGGAGCCGGGTGATCGCATCGAAGACGTCATCGCCCGGCATGGGCACACCGGCCGCACGGTTGAGGATCGGGCGCAGAGCCTTGACCAGGCGACGCTGGATCGGGAGAAGCCGCTCGAGGTACCAGCCGAGGGCCTCGGGGAGAGCAAGCAGTCGCAGCGTCTCGGCCGTCGGGGCGCAGTCGACGACGATGACGTCCCACGTGCCGGAGCGCGCGTGCTGGCGCAGCTCGAGCAGCGCCAGCACCTCCTCGGCGCCCGGAATGACCGTCATCTCCTCGGCCGCCACCGGATCCATGCCGACCGCGTCGAGCACGGTCAACAGGTATCGCTGGATGTCGGCCCAGGACTGCTCGAACCGCAGCTGGGCGTCGACCTGCTGGAGGAACAGGTTCGGTGCCACCTCGGTCGGCTCGGACGGGCGGGCGTCACCGGGCGCGCCGTAGGCGTCCGCCAGGGAGTGCGCCGCGTCGGTCGAGATCACCAGGGTGCGCAGTCCGCGGGCGGCTGCGAGCGCAGCCGTACCAGCGGAGACGGTCGACTTGCCGACGCCACCCTTGCCGGTGAACAGAATGATCCGCACGGACTGGTCCTGCATCCGCGGCGCCTCAGGCGCCGGACTCGACGCGCTTCTTCAGGCCCTTGAGCGCGGTGTCGATCAGGATCTTCTCGCCCTTGCGCTTGAGCATCCCGATCAGGGGGATCGACACGTCCAGGGACAGTCGGTAGGTCACCTGCGTCGTGTTCGGCGCAGTCTCGCGCAGCACGTACGCGCCCTCGAGCGCCTTGAGCATCTTGCCCTCGACCAGCGACCAGGTGACCTGGTTGTCGCCGTCCCACTCATACGCAAGCGTGTACTCGTCCTTGATCGGCGACACGTCCAGCGCGAAGAACACCTCACGAGCCCGGCCACGCTGCGCATCGTCGTCAGCGTCGAAGGATGCCGTGACGTCCGCGACGGTGACACCCTTGGCCCACGCGGGATACGCCGGGAAGTCCGCGATGACGGCCATCACATCCGCTGCGGGGGCGTCGACAACGATCGACGAAGACGTCTGTTCGGCCATGGCGGCAGGCTACCGGACTTCGTCCCTGGGGATGGCAGGGGCCGGACGGCGGAGTACCCTTCGTGCGGCCCCACAGCAGGAGGAACGGTGCGCGAGTACTCCACCCCGCAGACGATCACGATCCCGACGTCCGGGAACCTGACCGACGATGTCGTCAGGAACGCCGAACAGGCTCCTGACGAGGCACAATTCAGCCGTTCGGACGACGCCGGCGGGTGGTACGACGTCTCGTGTGCCCAGTTCCTCGCCGACGTCTCGGCAGTCGCGAAGGGCCTGATGGCGGCCGGCGTGGAGGCCGGCGACCGGGTCGCCGTGATCTCGCGCACACGCTACGAATGGACCCTGTTCGACTACGCGATCTGGTTCGCCGGCGCTGCCACGGTGCCGATCTACGAGAGCTCGTCGGAGGAACAGATCCGCTGGATCCTCTCCGACTCGGGTGCCCGGGCGATCGTCGTGGAGGACCGCGGGCACGCGGACCGGGTGCGGCCCTCGCGCCCCGACCTGCCGGAGCTCGAGTACCTCTGGACCATCGACGGCGACGCCGTCGCCGAGCTGACCGGTCTCGGCTCCGGCGTGAGCGACAAGGAGCTCGAAGCCCGCCGTACGACGGCCGGCCCGGGCGACCTGGCCACCCTCATCTACACGTCGGGAACCACCGGCCGCCCGAAGGGTTGCATGCTGACCCACGGGAACTTCCAGACCGAGCTGACCACGGCCGTGGCCGAGCTCGACCGGCTCTTCGACTCCGAGGACGCCTCGACCCTGCTCTTCCTGCCGCTCGCGCACGTCTTCGCGCGGATCATCCAGGTCGGCTGCATCAAGTCCCGCACCCGACTCGGCCACACGTCCGACATCAAGACCCTGCTCCCCCAGCTCGCGACGTTCCAGCCGACGTTCATCCTCGCCGTCCCTCGGGTCTTCGAGAAGGTGTTCAACACCGCGTCCCAGAACGCCACGGCCGACGGCAAGGGCAAGATCTTCGACCGCGCCGCCGAAACGGCGATCGCCTACTCCCGCGCGCAGGACAACGGCCGCATCCCCGTCCGGATCCGCGCCCAGCACGCCCTCTTCTCCCGGCTCGTCTACGGACGCCTCCGCGCAGCCCTCGGTGGCCACTGCGAGTTCGCCGTGTCGGGCGGCGCACCGCTGGGTGACCGCCTCGGGCACTTCTACCGGGGTGTCGGCGTCACGGTCCTCGAGGGCTACGGGCTCACCGAGACCACGGCCGCCCTCACCGTGAACCTGCCCGACGCCCAGAAGGTGGGCACGGTCGGACGTCCCCTGCCGGGTGTCGCCGTCCGGATCGCCGACGACGGCGAGCTGCTCTTCCGCGGTGGCCAGGTGTTCGCCGGCTACTGGAACAACGATGCGGCCACGGCCGAGGCGCTGGATGCCGACGGGTGGTTCCGCACCGGGGACGTCGGCGAGGTCGATGACGAGGGCTTCGTCCGGATCACCGGTCGCAAGAAGGAGATTCTCGTGACCGCGGGCGGCAAGAACGTCGCCCCCGCCGTCCTCGAGGACCGGGTCCGCTCGGCCGCCCTGGTGAGCCAGTGCCTGGTGGTCGGCGACGGACAGCCGTTCATCGGGGCGCTCGTCACGATCGACGAAGAGGCCTTCCCCGCATGGGCAGACCAGCACGGCAAGTCGGGCACGATCGCGGACCTGGTCGAGGACGAGGACCTGCGCGCGGCGATCCAGACGGCGGTCGACGAGGCGAACAAGGCCGTCTCCAAGGCGGAGTCGATCCGCAAGTTCACGATCCTCCCGTACGACTGGACCGAGGAAGCCGGCCAGGTCACCCCGAGCCTGAAGCTCAAGCGCAACGTCGTGATGCGCGAGAGCCGGGACGAGATCGCCGCCCTGTACGCCTGACGACCACCGATCGGTCAGAGTTCAACCATCCGATCTGACCAGGCGGTCCCGGGTCTGGTCTCGGTCCGGTATCGAATGGTGGCGATTTTGCGACTTTCGTCACCTCCATACCGCGTCTTTCGCTAACCTCGCGATGCGCCACAGCCGGGGAGGGCGGGCGTACTGACATTTTCTTTCGGAGTGAGTTGTTGCCGGGGTCCTGGGAGGGATCGCCCCGGACAACGCATGGGGAGCGGGAGGGCTCTGAAGTGGACCGTCGCAGGTTGATGCTTGTTGTTGCTGCAGTGATTGCAGCCCTCGGTGTCGGACTCGTCTTCATCTTTGCGCGCGGCGCAGAGTCGAGGGCGGCCGAGAAGTACGAGACGACCAAGGTCGTCACCGTCGCTGCCGGAAAGACCGTCCTGCCGGGTGAGAGCATCAAGTCGGCGCTCGACTCCGGCAAGCTCAGCGAGACCGATGTCCCGAAGGGTTCGGTCCTCGAGAGTGCCCTTCGCCAGAGCGAGCTGACCAGCCTGGACGACAAGGTCGCACTCACCACGCTGTACGCCGGCGAGCAACTGCTGTCGACGAAGTTCGGCGGGGTGGGCGACACGATCGACGTCGCCACGCTGCCACTGCCGGCCGGCATGATCGCCAAGCCGCAGTCCTTCGACCTTCCGGTGGGCTCGTTCATCCTG
This sequence comes from Nocardioides sp. CPCC 206348, assembly GCF_048654705.1. NCBI lineage: Bacteria > Bacillati > Actinomycetota > Actinomycetes > Propionibacteriales > Nocardioidaceae > Nocardioides > Nocardioides sp. CPCC 206348. The sequence continues at coordinate 68,136 of NZ_JBMCZA010000131.1, read as the reverse complement.
CCGGGCTCGCAGCTCGCGGTCTTCCTGACCACGGACGCCAGCACCCCGACCTGTCTCCTCATCGACCGTGTCTCGGTCATCTCCGTCGGCGCGACGACCACCGTCGTACCCGAGGGCGAGGAAGCGCCTGTGGTCGGAGCATCGCCCGCGCTGCACCTTGCGGTCACGCAGGAGCAGTTCGAGCAGATCGAGGACGGCAAGAAGCGCGGCGTGCTGTCCGTCGCCCTGCTGAACTCGGCAAGTGACGTCAAGGTCGACAAGACCGGTCCTTGCGCCACCATCCGCGACGCTCGGTGAGGTCCTCATGCCGGTTCTCGTAGAACAGGATTCCTCGCTCGTCGACCAGCTCCTCGGTGGCATGCCGCCGGGCTCGCAGGCCGTCGGGACGAGCGAACGCGGGCTCGCCTGGCTCGACCAGCACGCCGACGAGTACGTCGTCGCGTTCGGACCGTCCGTGGACTTCGCCGTCGCACTCGCCACGGCCGAGGACCTGCGGATCAAGCGCCCGACCGTGAGCGTCGTCCTCGTCCGCGACCAGTACGACACGGATGTCCTCACGCGTGCCATGCACGCCGGGGTCCGCGACGTCGTCGTTGCAGCCGACCAGAAGTCGCTCACCGGAGCCATCGAGCGCGCCCACCAGCTGCACCAGGCACTGCGCGGCCCCGGTGGGGCACGCCAGCTGGGGCGGATCGTCACCGTCTTCTCCCCCAAGGGCGGCGTGGGCAAGACGACCTCATCGGTGAACCTGGCGCTCGCGCTGACCGATGGCGGCGCCCGCAAGGTGTGCCTCGTCGACCTGGACCTCGCGTTCGGCGACGTCGCGATCACCATGCAGCTGTTCCCGACGCACTCGATCGAGCAGGCCGTCGGCGCCGAGGACTCGATCGACCTCGGCATGATCGAAGGCCTGTTGACGCGCGCACAGGACTCACTGGTCGTGCTGGCTGCGCCGGCCCATCCCGACGTCCGCGAGCGGATCACCCCGCTGCTGATCTCACGGATCCTGCGCACCCTGCGCGACGGCTTCGACTACATCGTGGTCGACACCTCGCCGTCGTTCGACGACGCGACCCTCACCGCCCTCGACGAGACCGACGAGTGCGTCATCATCGCAACGCTCGATGTACCGACCCTGAAGAACGTCAAGGTCGCACTCGAGACGATGGACATGCTCAACATCGCCCGAGGACACCGGCACCTGCTGCTCAACCGTGCCGATGACGAGGTCGGGATCAGTGTCGAGAAGGTGGAGAGCATCCTGTCGATGCCCGTCTCGGCGCAGGTCGCCACGGCGGTCGACATCGCGGCGGCCACCAACGCCGGCACGCCGATCATCACGCACAAGCCGGGCCACGCAGCCAGCATCGCCTACACCCGGCTTGCCGCCTCCGTGACCGGTCAGCCGGTCCCGGTACCCCAGTCCAGAACCACCGACCAGACCGATCACACGCGGTCGCGCGGACTCTTCCGCCGCGGGAGGAATTGATGTCCAGCCTCTCCGATCGCCTCGCCGCGGCACGCCAGGAAGCAGCAGCCGCCGCCCAGGGCAAGCACGCAGCACCTTCCACCGAGGACGACCTCGCGGTCGAGGGAGCCGGTACCCCCGACGCCCCCGTCCCCACCGCGGCGGCCGAAGTGGAGTCCAAGGCGAAGACACCCGGCCCGCTGTCCTCGCGCACCGCCGTCGCCGCCACCGAAGGGCGCCCCGGCGCACGCCGGACCATGGCGGCACAGGAAGCCGACCGCATCGAGGAGCTGAAGAGCAGCGTGCACGCCGAGCTGCTCAAGCAGCTCGGCCCGCACCTGTACGACGCCGAGATGGACCAGGACGAGCTGGACCAGAAGGTGCGCTCCGTGCTGTCCGAGGTGCTGGGCGCACAGGACCGACCGCTCAGCGCGGGCGACCGCAGCCGGGTCACCCAGGAGATCACCGACGACATCCTCGGCTACGGACCGATCGACCCGCACCTGCGCGACCCCGAGGTCTCCGAGGTCATGGTCAACGGCTACGACAGCGTGTGGCTCGAGAAGAATGGCCGGCTCACGAAGTCGGATGCCCACTTCGCCGACGAGGCGCACCTGCGCCGCACGATCGACAAGATCGTGTCGCGCATCGGCCGACGAGTCGACGAGTCCTCGCCGATGGTGGATGCCCGTCTGCCTGACGGCAGCCGTGTCAACGCTGTCGTCCCGCCGCTGGCGATCGACGGCTCCGCCCTCACGATCCGGAAGTTCTCCACGGATCCGTTGACGGTGCAGGACCTGATCAACTTCGGCTCGCTCACCCCGCAGACCGCGGACTTCCTCGACGCCTGCGTGCGAGGGCGCCTGAACGTCATCGTGTCGGGCGGTACGGGTGCCGGAAAGACCACGACGCTCAACGTGCTGTCGTCCTTCATCCCGACCGACGAGCGCATCGTCACGATCGAGGACGCTGCCGAGCTCCAGCTCAAGCAGGACCATGTCGTCCGCCTCGAGTCGCGTCCCGCGAACATCGAGGGCAAGGGTGCCGTGACCATCCGTGACCTCGTCCGCAACTGTCTGCGCATGCGCCCCGACCGCATCGTCGTCGGTGAGGTCCGTGACGCCTCGGCGCTCGACATGCTCCAGGCCATGAACACAGGCCACGACGGCTCGATCTGCACCCTGCACTCCAACGGCCCGCGCGACACGCTGGCCCGCATGGAGACGATGGTGCTGATGGCGGGCATGGACCTGCCGATCCGGGCCATTCGCGAGCAGGTGTCCTCCGCTGTCGACCTGATCGTGCACCAGACCCGGTTCAAGGACGGCTCGCGTCGCATCACCCACATCACCGAGGTCGAGCGGATGGAGGGCGACATCATCACCCTCCAGGACATCTTCGTCTTCGACAACTCGGCCGGTTTCGACGAGAACGGCCGGATCCTCGGTCGTCTGCGCACGACCGGACTTCGACCGAAGTTCCTCGAGAAGCTCGCCTACGCCAACGTCGCCGTCGATCCGACGATCTTCCGAACGGAACGAATCTGATGCCGGGGCGTCGGGCACTCCACCGCCTCGCGGCGCTGCTCGTCGTCGTGGTCGCCGCGCTGCTGCTCCCTGCGAGCCCGGCGTCGGCGGAGGACGGCTCGATCGCCCACGTCGAGTCCACAGCCGACGGCCTCCGGATCCTGGTCGACGTACCGGCCGGAGTCCAGACCGACCTCGACGGCGTCAGCGCCACACTCGAGGGAACGGACCTGGACGCGACGGCGTCGGCCACGAGCAGCGGTTCGGTGATCAAGCGGACCACCGTGCTCGCCATCGACACCAGTCGCTCGATGCGTGAGGCCGGTCGTTTCGAGGCGGCCAAGCAGGCGGCGACGACCTATCTGGAGACCGTGCCACCAGACGTCGAGGTCGGCATCGTCACCTTCGACTCCGAGGTGAACGTCGCCCTCGCGCCGACGACCGACCGTGGCGCCGCGGAGACCGTGATCGACGGACTGACGCTGCGCCAGAACACGCTGCTGTACGACGGCCTGATGGCCGCCGTCACCGCAGCGGGCACATCCGGCCAGCGGACCGTGCTCGTCCTCTCCGACGGTGCCGACACCGGGAGCAAGGCCGATCTCGACGCCGTTGTCTCTGCTGTCGAGACCAACGCGACCAGCGTCCACATCATCGGCCTCGACCTGGCCGACCGGCAGTTGGCCCCCCTGCGCACCATTGCGCGCGCCGGCAAGGGTGACGTCATCACCTCCACGGGAACGGCGCTGGGCGACGCGTTCGCCAGTCAGGCGCAGGCGATCGCGAACCAGGTGCTCGTCACCGCTCCCCTGCCCGCCAATTTCGACGCCGATGTCGCGAACGTCGTCGTCACGCTCCCCACCTCGGGCGAGCCGGTGGTGGCGCGGGGACTGGTTCCCATCGAGGCAGCCAGCACGCCCGACCTTCCGGACGCGATCCCGACCCTGCCCAACGAGGGTGGCTGGAACGCACCGGGCTGGTTGCTCTGGGTCGGTCTTGCCGTCATGGGTGCCGGGCTCGTGACTGCAGCCATGCTCCTCGTCCCTGCGCCTGCAGCACCGATGAGCATTGCCGACCGGGTGACTGCCTACAGCACCCTCACCTCGCGCAGCGACGAGCCGTCGGACGAGAAGTCCGCCGGGGAGCCAGTGCTCGAACAGGCCAAGGCGGCCGCCGCCGGCGTGCTGGAACGCAACAGCGCGCTCAATGAGCGGCTGAGCCTGCGTCTCGCGGGCGCGGGCAGCGAGTTCAAGCCTTCCGAATGGCTGCTCGTCCACGTTGGTGTCGTGCTCGCCTCCGGCGTCGTCGGGCTGCTGCTCGGCAAGGGCAACATCATCATCGGTCTCCTGTTCGTCCTCCTCGGGTTCGTCCTTCCGCCGGTCTACCTGCGATTCAAGGCGGGACGGCGACGCAAGAAGTTCAATGAAGCGCTGCCCGAGGTCCTGCAGCTGATTTCCGGCGCCCTGAGCGCAGGACTGTCCCTCGCCCAGGCCGTCGACACAGTGGTCCGCGAAGGCTCCGAGCCGATCGCTTCCGAGTTCAAGCGGGTGCTGGTCGAGGCCCGCATCGGCGTGGCCCTTGAAGACGCCTTCGACGGCGTCGCCGAGCGATTCCAGAGCAAGGACTTCGCGTGGGCCGTGATGGCCATCCGGATCCAGCGCCAGGTCGGCGGAAACCTCGCCGAACTCCTCACCACGGTGGCGGCGACCATGCGCGAACGCCAGTACCTTCGCCGACACGTGCAGGCGCTGTCGGCGGAAGGCCGGATGTCCGCCGTGATCCTGTGCGCGCTGCCGCCTGTCTTCGCTCTTTATCTGTTCCTGACCAACCGCGACTTCCTTGATCCTCTCGTCGCCGATGTCCGTGGCTACGCACTGCTGGGCTTCGGGGTCGTCTGGATGGCGATCGGGACCTTCTGGATGTCACGCATGGTGAAGGTGGAAACCTGATGTTGCTACTGCTTGCCTTCCTTCTGTTCGTCGGCGCCATCGCCGCCGTTGCCGCTGCCTTCGCCAAGGAGCAGCCGCGTGGCCTCGAGCGGGCCCTCCAGGCGCTCGAGAGGTCCGGCACGGCCGGCCACGAGCTCGCTGCAGAGGCGGACAGGTCCTTTGCCGATCGCGTCGTGGACCCGATGCAGGCCAGGGCGCTCACCCTGGGGCGCCGGATCACGGGTGCCGACAAGGCCGAACGCATCCGTCGCAAGCTCGACTTCGCCGGGAACCCCCGCGGCTGGTCCGTCGACCGCGTCGTGTCGCTCAAGGTGATCTGCGCCGTCGTCCTGCCGCTCTGCGCACTGGCCTACTGCGCCCTTCTCAACCTGTCGGTGTCGACGATGCTGCTCGCGGCTGTCGCCGCCCTCCTGCTGGGTTTCTTCGGACCCGACCTCTACCTGTACCAGGCCGCGGCCAAGCGTGCCGACCAGATCAAGCGCACCCTGGCTGATGCCGTCGACCTGCTGACCATCAGCGTTGAAGCCGGTCTCGCGTTCGACGGCGCCCTCCAGCAGGTCGCACGCAACACCACTGGCCCGATCTCCGAGGAGTTCTCGCGGGTGCTCCGTGAGATGCAGCTGGGCATGGGGCGCTCGGAGGCGATGCGCGCAATGGGCACCCGCAGCCAGGTCGAGGACCTGCACACCTTCGTCGGTGCCATGGTGCAGGCAGACGCCTTCGGTATCCCCGTCGGCCAGGTGCTCCGCGTGCAGTCGTCCGAGATTCGTACGAAGCGCCGGCAGTACGCCGAGGAGAAGGCACAGCAGGTCCCGGTGAAGATCATGATCCCCCTGATCCTGTTCATCCTGCCGTGCCTGTTCGTCGTCGTCATGGGTCCACCCGTCCTCTCGGCGATGGACAGCTTCAATGCGCAGTAGCTGGGCCTAGGCTGAGCACATGCCCAGCAGCCAGGCCTACGCGGTCGTCGGGGCGTCGCGGTTCTTTGCATTGCTCGCCATCGGTGGACCGATCCTCTGGTTCCACCAGGAGCAGGGCTTGCTGGTGCTCGCGGCGCTCACGGCCATCTGGGGCTACCAGGGCGTGACGTCGATCCGGCGGGACCTCGGATTCTCGCTCAGCCCCTCGACCGAGGCGGCCGCGCTCGGCGTGGTGGGTGCCATCGGCATGAACTACGCGCCGTCGGTCCTCGCCGCACTGGTCGTCCCGCCGCTGTACGCCACCGCCGTCGCTGGCCTGCGCACGATGGTGCGCACCGTCCTGGTCGAGCTGATCGCCGTGGTCGCGCTCGGCCTGATGTGGTGGGAGAAGATCACCTCCGACCAAGCTGTCGGCATCTTCACCTGGATCATGGCCGGCCTGGGCCTGAGCCTGATCGCCGCAGTGACCTTCTCCTCGGACCGGGTCCCCGACCCGCTCGCGCCCTATCGCGACGCCCAGGAGCACCTCAAGCAGCTCCTGGACCTGGCCGGCAGCCTCAGCTCGGGGCTGGACGTCGGCGCGCTCGGTGGCGAGCTCCTGAGCGAGGTCAGCGACCAGATCCCGAACCGTGGCCTGGTCCTGTACGTCGCCCGGGGGGATTCCCTGACGCCCGTCGCCTCGACCGTCGAGCTCGAAGCGGGCGATGCCGTCGCCAGCGAAACACTGGCGAACGACGTACGCCAGAGCACCGGGAACAGGGCCGGCCCGGTGGAGATCGGGCAGGGCTTCGCCTTCCGGGTCAGCGACCAGGCGATCGTCGCCGGCCTGCGGCCCTCGGGATCGGACACCACCGAACCACTCCCCCTCGCTGCCGTGGCCAGCCAGCTCACCGGCAACGCCGTCAAGCTGGACGCCGCCCTGTTGTTCGCCCAGTTCCGCGATGCAGCAACGGCAGACGAGCGGAACCGGCTCGCGCGCGAGATGCACGACGGCGTCGCGCAGGACATTGCGTCCCTCGGCTACATCATCGACGCGCTTGCGGCCCGGCCCGCCGATGAACAACAAGCCAAGGCCCTCGCGATGCTGCGTGAGCGGGTGACCAAGGTCGTGGCCGAGGTCCGGCAATCGGTGATGAACCTGCGCACCAGCATCGGGGAGAACGAAAGCCTGGGCGGAGCCATCAGCAGCGTGGCCCGCCACCTGTCGGAGTCCTCCGGCATCCCGATCAGGGTCCGGCTCGACGAACAGCCGACCCGGCTGCGTCCCGAGGTCGAGGCCGAACTGTTCCGGATCACCCAGGAAGCCATCAACAACGCCGTCAAGCACGCGCGCGCCACCGCGATCGACGTGCGGTGCCAGGTGTACGCCCCGGACGCCATCATCACCATCACCGACAACGGCGTCGGCCTCCAGACCGCACGCAGCGACTCACACGGCCTCAAGATCATGCGCGAACGTGCAAGACTGATCGGCGCGGAACTCGTGGTACGCGACAATGCCAGCAGGGGTCTCACCGTCTCGGTGTCGGTGAAGACCACACGGAATCCTGTCGGCGCCGTACCGGCCCTGACCACCACAGAGGAGACGCGATGAGCGACAAGATCACGGTCCTGCTGATCGACGATCACGAGTTGATCCGCAACGGGCTCGGGGCAGTGCTCGACCTCGAGGAGGACCTCGATGTCGTGGCCACCGCCGGCTCGGTCGCTGAGGGCATCGAGCGGTGGCGGCAGTTCCAGCCCGACGTGGTGATCACCGATCTCCAGATGCAGGACGGAACCGGGCTCGACGTGGTCCGCACGATCCGCAAGGAGAGCGACACGGTCGGGCTCATCGTCCTCACGATGCACTCGGGCGACGAGCAGATCTTCGCAGCGATGCAGGCCGGCGCGTCAGGGTTCGTCGGCAAGGACGCGCCCTCGACCGAGGTGATCAAGACGGCCCGCCACGCCGCGGTGTCCCCCAAGGCCTTCGTGTGCGCAGGCCTCGTCGGCGCCATGATGCGTCGCCAGTCGGCTGAATCGACCGCGCTGACCGAGCGCGAGCACGACGTACTGCTCCTCCTCGCCGAAGGCCTCAACGCCGCCGCCATCGGCCAGAAGCTCTACCTGTCCGAGTCGACCACCAAGTCGCACATCGCCCGGATCTACCAGAAGCTGGGCGCTTCCAACCGCGCGCAGGCCCTGGTCACCGCGATGCGGATCGGACTGCTCTCGACGGTCCAGCCGTCGGCCCGTTGAGGGGCTTCCGGAACGCGTCGACCGGTAGTCCTAAGTGACTAGGTGCGACAAGACGAACTCCCGATCCGCGGCCCGGTCAACTCGGGCAGAGTTCTCTCATCGGGGAACACTCCCCGGGGACACCGAAGCACCACAGTTCAAGGGAGAACCCCAATGGTCCAGTACCTCACCATCCTGCTCAACGCCCGCATCGCGAAGATGGACGAGCGTGGCGCCACCGCTGTCGAGTACGGCCTGCTCGTCGCCCTGATCGCCGCCGTCATCGTCGGCATCGTCGCCATTCTGGGTGACAACCTCAAGGACGCCTTCACCGACGTCAACAGCAGCATCGGCTGATCGAGCAAACCGAAGCCTGTGATCGGCCGCGTCACCACGGTGGCGCGGCCGATCCGCTTTTGACCCATCGATTCCCCGGGGGGAACCCGTGTTCGCACTTGCCGCTAGCCGGTCCGACCGTGGCGCGACGGCGGTGGAGTACGCGCTCCTGATCGCCCTGATCGCCGGCGTGATCATCACTGCCGTGCTCCTTTTCGGCGACAGCGTGTTCGGCCTGTTCGAAATCTCGAACGACAGTCGCTGGTGACCGGTCACCGCTCCTGAGGCCCGCTGAGCGCGAGTCGCTCCAGCACGGTCGGGTGCGAACCGAACCACCATTGTGACCATGCCGGGGGTGTGGGGTCGGCATGGGACCGCAGCGCCAGACGGCGCTGGAGGTCGACGAACGCCTGAGGGGCGTTGGTCACCTCCAGCGCCGTTTGGTCTGCCCGGGTCTCGAGCCTGCGACTGACGCCGTTCTGCACCGGCGCGGCGAGCACCGTTGCGAGTGCTGCCAGCGCCAGGACCGTGGGGACCGCACTCATCGCGATCCCCCGCGGTACGACGTCCGGCGGGTCTGCGACTTCACCGCTCAGGCGTCGGCGCGGCAGCAGCAGCCCCAGCAGGCCGACGCCCACCAACGCACCAGCGGCGCCCAGCATCGTTCCCGTCACGACGTCGTCGTACTTCGCGTGGGCGAGCTCGTGCGCCACCACCGACAAGGTCTCGGCCCGGGGCGTGTCGTCGACGAGGGTGTCGTAGAGAACGACCCGGCGCGTGTGCCCGAACCCGGACACGTAGGCGTTGAGCGTCGTCGTACGACGTGATGCGTCGGCGACGAGCACGTCGTCCACGTCGACGCCTTCCCTGTCGGCCAGCGCCAGGATCTCCGTGCGCAGTGCGCCGTCGGGCAGCGGGTCGAACTGGTTGAAGAGCGGCTCCACGACCAGCGGATAGACGAACGACCCTGCGACGACCAGCGCCGCCGCGAGCACTCCCCCGATCGCCGGCCACATCCGCGGCCAGCGCCGCGCACAACCGACCAGTGCGATCAGCGCGATCGAGGTCGAGACGATGGTGACCAGTTCACCCTTCGCGAGATCCAGTGCCCACGCCGACCAGGAGCCGGCAGCGAGACCTTCGTCGAGGCGTAGTCGACGCAGTGCGATCCCGAACGGCAAGGTCGCCAACCGGGCGACCAGGGTCAGCGCCGCGACGACGAGCAGGACGCGCACCCACCACCAGCCCGGCATCCGGTCGGCCCACAGGCGCCCCCGCCGGCTGAACCCGAACCAGGCCGCCACGGCGAGCGACACGGCCAGCGAGGACCAGCTCCAGATCCGGCCCCACTGGGCGAAGTGCTCGGCACGGGCGATCTCGTCGGCAGAGAACACCGAGGAAGCAGCCACGGGCGAGGGCATCCCCCCGGGGACCGGCTCCCAGGGCACTCGATTGGCCGCGATCAGCACGAAGGCAGCAACACCGAGGAGGGCAGTGCCGAGCGCCACCCGATCGGCAGCAGGGCGTGGATCCACGGCCCTACTGTGGCACGCCCGCCAACATGGCCAGCTGCGCCTGCCATCCTGCGGTGAGGTCGGCGACCGACCAGTCGAAAGCCGCACGCAACGCCGGCGCGAGCTTCTTGCCACCCAGCATCGCGCGATAGAAGTCGACCAGTGCCTGCTCGCCACGGCGGTGGGCGAGGGTGACCGTGACCTGCCACGCCGCCTCGTACACCGCGCCGAGATGAGTCCCCGCCGGATTGAACTCGGCGTCCTCGGGCAGCGCCTTCGGTACACCGTTCTTGCGCACCTGCGACCGGATCTGACCGGCCGTCTTCGCCAACGGCAACCCCACGTCGCGCAAGGCGACGTAGTCGGCGAAACCCTCCACCAGCCAGAGCGGCACGTTCCGGGCGAGCACCGCCCCGGTGAGGGCGTGCACCGCCTCGTGGGTCATCACGACCTGGGCGGCCACTGCATCGAGGTCGTCGTAGACGGCGCGATTGAGGAAGACGTGGATCGGACTCCCCGGGACCCGTGACCCGTCCACCGGTGCCGTGACAGCAGCGATGGAGCCGTAGGAACCCGGGTCTGCTCCCAGGGCCCGGTGCAGCGCGGTCGCGTCACGAGGCACCTCCACCACGAGTCCGGTCCGACCACCCACGACCGCGCGCGCCTCCGCCACGGCCTTGCGGGCCCATCGGGCGTACGACGTCCGGCCGGTCGGGGAGCCCGACGGGTCGTCCGAGGCGAGCACGAGGGCTCCCGGCACCCGTTCGACGGTCACCGGTCCGGTGAGCCACACCGGAAGCCGACCGGTCTGGTCACCGATGGCGGCGATCCGGCGACCCCCGTCGGCGAACGACATGGGAACCTCGGCACGGGCGGAGGCCCCGTCGAAGCCGTCGACCCGCCAGGTCAGGGCGACCAACCCGTCCCAGGCATCGGCTCCGGACGTGCGCCCGGTCTCGGTGACGTAGCGGAACGTGACGTCGGTGAGGCCGATCGCGTGCGCGTTCGTCGCGACCGACTCGACGAGCGCCCGCGCGCCAGCGGTCGCCAGATCGGACGCAGCAGCACCGTCACCGGCAGCGACGGCATCCTGAAGTGCGGCCAGCGTGTCCGCAGCGGTCGCCGCAGCGGCGACCTCGGTGCTCTGTGCCGGCGGCGGGGCGACGTACTCGTCGGGCGAACAGCCAACCGTCGCCAGGGCGACGACGAGGACGACCCCCGGGAGGACCCGGCGGGTCACCTGATCACCTGGTCAGCCAGGACGAACGGCCCCGGAGTAGGGCATCTCGTCGACGCTGGACACCTTGACGCCTGCGCCGGGGTTGGCCGCGTGGACGATCATGCCGTTGCCGATGTACATGCCGACGTGGCTGATCGGGCTGTAGTAGAAGACGAGGTCCCCGGGCTTCAACTGGCTCTTCGATACCCGCGCTCCGGCACCGGACTGGGCACGCGAGGAGTGCGGCAGGCCGACGCCGGCCTGGCCCCACGCGACCATCATCAGGCCCGAGCAGTCCCAGGCGTTGGGGCCGGCTGCGCCGTAGACGTAGGAGTCACCGACCTGGGCGAGGGCGTACTTGATCGCAACAGCAGCCCGTCCCGAGGCCGGGATCGAGGAGGCATCGGGGGCGCGGACACCGCCGTCGCGCGACAGGATCTCCGCGCGCTCCTCCTCCTCGAGGCGCGACAGCAGCGACTCGGCCTTGGCCAGCTTGGAGTCAGCGGCCTTCTTCTCCGCGGCCAGGGTCGCCTTGAGGTCGGCGATGTCGTTGCGGCGCTTGGCCGTCTGGCTCTCACGGATCGAGTAGGCCTCGAGCTCGTTGTCGTAGTCCGACAGCAAGCCGTCCTGGAGGCCGGTGATGGTCGACAGGGTCGAGAGCTCGTCGAGGAAGGCCTCGGAGTCGGAGGACAGCAGCTCGCCCGTGGGGCCGAGGCCGCCGGTCTGGTACCGCTGGATGATCGAGTCGCGCACGTCGGAGCGGACGCCGTCCAGCGCGTCGCCCTGACGGGACTGGTCCGCCTTGAGGGAGCGCAGCTCGCGGTTCAGCTCGGTGAGCTCGAGCTTGGCGTCGTTGTAGCGCTCCGAGGCCTGCTCGGCCTGGTGGAGGAGCTTCTCGACACGATCACGCACGGTGTCGATGTCGGGCTCCGCCTGGGCGGGGGTGCTCACGGAGAGAGCAAGGGTTCCGGTGAGAGCGAGCGCAGCGAGCGCAGCGGTGGTGCGGTTACGGCCGTTCAGCACGAGCTGGCGGTCCCCTTCGTGTCGTACGCCTACCGGGTGAGCTGACGGATTCGGGCACGACTTGCCCTACCCGCACTCCTCGCGTCCTCTTCAATCCGGTCGGGATTGTCGAGGTCGCACCTCGTGCGGGATTCACCCCAGATGTGGTTGGTTCCCCGGCTCCGGAGCCGCAAGCGGCCCTGGATTCAACGCGGTGTCCGCGCGGGTCGGTCGACCCACTTCCTCGAACACCTGAGGGGGCAGCCTAATCGGGGGTCGCGGGGACGCCAAACCTCAGCTGGCGTGTTGGGGACCGAACAGGTGAGGCGCACATCACACCGGCCACACCTGTCACACATGCCCCGGGGGCAACGCGCCAGGACCCACCGTCAGGCCGACTCGACGTGCGGGCCGTCGACGGGGAGCACCAACCGCAACGGTGGGACCAGTCCGCCCTCGGCCAGCACGTCCAGGGCGCGCAGCTCCTCGTCGTCGATGAGCAACTCGGGCGGCGGCCCGAGCAGCACCGTGATCACGCAGTCGTGGCACGCGAGCCCGCGCACCACGCACGTGTCGCAATCGATCCTCGTTGTCATGCCTCGAGAGTCGCAGGGGGGTCCGACACTTGATGGGCGGCCGGGTGCGCCCGGCCGACGACCACGGGCCTCTCCTCGGCGCGGGAGTGACGACGTGTCGGACGTCCTGCCTACCGTGAGGACATGACCGTCAGCGCCACCACCACACCGCCGAGCCGGTGGGAGGCGCAGCGTTCCTTCGACGAGCTCGGGCAGCCGCTCCGTGACGTCACCTTCTGCGTCGTCGACCTGGAGACCACCGGCGGTTCGGTGGGTGACGGCGACCGGATCACGGAGATCGGCGCGGTCAAGGTCCGGGGCGGCGAGATGCTGGGCGAGTTCCAGACGCTGGTCAATCCCGACACCGCGATCCCGGCGTTCATCGCGGTGCTCACCGGCATCACCAACCGGATGGTCGCCGACGCGCCGCGGATCACCTCGGCGCTACCGGCCTTCCTCGAGTTCGCCGCCGGCTCCGTCCTGGTGGCCCACAACGCACGCTTCGACGTCGGGTTCCTCAAGCACTTCTGCCGCGAGCAGGACCTCGTGTGGCCCGACTTCGAGGTGCTCGACACCGTCAAGCTCGCGCGCCACGTCGTCACCCGCGACGAGGCGCCCAACCACAAGCTGTCCTCGCTCGCCCGGGTCTTCCGGGCCGGCACCACGCCGAACCATCGTGCCCTCGAGGACGCGCGAGCGACGGTCGACGTACTCCACGGGCTGATGGAACGACTCGGTGGACTCGGCGTCCACACCCTCGAGGAGCTGCAGGGCTACTCCTCCAAGGTGGCACCGGCGGCGCGTCGCAAGCGCCACCTTGCGGACCGACTCCCCCACGCTCCCGGGGTCTATCTCTTCCGCGATGCACAGGAGCACGTGCTCTACGTCGGCACGTCGAAGGACCTGCGGCGACGGGTGCGGTCGTACTTCACCGCATCGGAGAAGCGGACCCGGATCGGTGAGATGGTGCAGATCGCCACCTCGGTCACCGGTGTCGAGTGCGCGACGCCGCTCGAGGCCGAGGTCCGTGAGCTCCGCCTGATCGCCGAGCACAAGCCGCGCTACAACCGCCGCTCCCGCTTCCCGGAGAAGGTCACCTACCTCAAGCTCACCCGGGAGCCGTGGCCGCGGCTGTCCTTGGTCAAGCGCGTCCTGGACGACGACGCCGACTACATCGGCCCCTTCTCCTCGAAGTCCTCGGCCGAGAGCGCCCTCGCCGCCCTCCACGAGGTGTTCCCGATCCGGCAGTGCAACGACCGCTTCGGCCTGCGGCCCTCGCGGTCGGCCTGTGTCCTCGCGGAGATGGCGCGCTGCCTCGCGCCCTGCGACGGGAGCACCGACGCGCAGACGTACGCCGCCGTCGTGCGCCAGCTGCGCGACACGCTGCTGCGCCGTCCCGACGACGTCGTCGACCTCGTGCAGGCGAAGATGACGGCACTCGCCGACCAGGAGCGCTTCGAGGAGGCCGCCCACCACCGCGACCGGCTGGCCGACTTCATCCGTGGCGCCGCGCGCTCCCAACGGCTGACCGCGCTGACCGGCTGCCCCGAGGTGGTCGCAGCACGACGGGGCGACGACGGCCGCTGGTCGGTCCACGTCGTACGCCACGGCCGCCTGGCGGCAGCGGGCGTGATTCCGACGGGTGGCGACGCCCTCGCCTACGTGGCGGGCCTGCGCGCCTCCGCCGAGACGGTGGTGCCGTCCATCGGTCCGGCACCTGCGGCGACCGCCGAGGAGTCCGAGCGCATCCTGCGCTGGCTCGAGGCTCCGGGCATCCGGCTCGTCGACGTCGTCGGCGAGTGGGTGTGTCCGGTGGCCGGAGCAGGTCGACACCGGGAGTCGCTCCTGCACACGCCGGTGTCTCCTAGAGTGGGCGCATGATCACCGCCATCGTGTTCGTGCAGGCCGAGACCGCGCGGATCCCCGAGGTCGCCGAGGCGATCGCCGCCCTCGAGGGAGTCAGCGAGGTCTACTCCGTCACCGGACAGATCGACCTGATCGCGCTGATCCGCGTCGCGAGCCACGACGACATCGCGACGGTCGTCGCAGACCGGCTGAACAAGGTGGACGGCGTCGTCGACACCGAGACCCACATCGCCTACCGGGCCTACTCGCGCCACGACCTCGAGGCCGCCTTCTCCATCGGGCTCGACTGACGGTGGCGACGGCCCCGCCGACGCAGGTTGCCGGCCGCTTCCCGCTGCTCGCTGCCGCGTGGCCACCGCTCGCGGGGGTACTGGTGGCCGCCGCCCTCGCCATGCTGGCGAGTCGGCCGTTCCGGGCCTTCGACACGTACTTCCACCTGCGGTTCGGCGACGAGTTCCGCAACGGTTGGTCGCTGGCCCGTCCCGGCCAGGTGAGCACCGCCTCGACCAACGACTGGGCGCCGACGCAGTGGCTCCCCCAGATCGGGATGTCCTGGCTGGCCGATGCGTTCGGCGACACCGGTCTGGTCGTCCTGTTCGCTGCACTCGTCAGCGGATTCGCCGCCGCGGTCTACCTGCTGGTCCGCGCGCACACCACACCCGGCACCGCCGCCACGCTCACTGCCGTGGCCCTGCTCGGTTGCCTCCCCAGTCTCTCGTTGCGACCCCAGGTCCTCAGCTACCTCTGCCTGGTGGCCGTGCTCGCTTCCTGGAGCCTGGCCCGCCGCACCGGGCGTCTCCCCTGGTGGCTGGTGCCGCTCGCCTGGGTGTGGGCCGCCAGCCACGGCATGTGGATCCTGGGGGTCGGCGCCAGCGCGGTCCTGGCCGTGGCCGTGTGCCTGGAGCGCCGCGGCACCCGCACCGAGGTCCTGCGCATGCTGGCCGTCCCGGCCAGCATGCTGCTCGCCGCCTGCGTCACGCCGGTCGGTCCGCGACTGGTGTCGGCGATCCTCCTGGTCAACTCACGCGGCGATCACTTCCGCGAGTGGCGCGCGCCGGAGCTCATCACCCTCGCCGCGGCGCCGGTCACCGTCCTGCTGGCCGTCGCCGTCGTGCTCCTCGTCCGCCGCAACGGGGTGCGTCCCTACGACATGGCGCTGCTCGGCCTCGGCTGCGTGTTCGCGATCTACTCGAACCGCACGCTGCCGCTCGCCCTGGTCGTCCTCTCCCTCGTCGTCGCCAGCGAACTGACCGCCCTGCGCCGGGAGAGCGGCACCGCGACCGGCACCCGCGTGGCGGGTCGGCGCGAACTGTCGGTCGTGGCCGCACTGACGGTCGGGGTCGTCGTACTGGCTCCGGCACTGCCGCTGCGCGATGTCCCCGCCGACGACCTGCGTCCGTTCGCCAGCCTCCTCGACGACCTCCCCGACGGCACCGTCGTGCTGACCGATCGCAGTGACGGCGCTGTCCTGCTCTGGACCGAGCCGGGCCTCGACGTCCCGATGCACGGGTACGGCGACGTCTACACCGACGACGAGCTGAACGCGTACGACGACCTGTTCAAGCTGGTTCCCGGCTGGGAGGCCACGCTCGCCGACCTCGACGCACACGTCGCGCTGCTTCCCGACGACGCGCCCCTGGCCGGGGCACTCGAGGAGCACGGCTGGGACACGGTCACGACGAACAACGACCTCGTCTACCTGACCCAGCCCCGCACGGACTGACCGACTGGTCCGGGCTCAGCCTGCAGCTGCGGCAACCCAGCGGTCGAGGGTGGCCTTCGCTGCGCCCGAGTCGATCGCCTCGGCCGCCCGGACGACGCCGGCTGCCAGGGCCTCCTGGACCGGTGATCCGGGCGCGTCGTAGACGGCGAGGGCCGCGCCGGCGTTGAGCACCACGGCGTCGCGCACCGGCCCCCGGACACCGTCCAGCATCCGTCGTACGACGTCCGCGTTGTGCGCCGCGTCGCCGCCACGCAGGTCCTCGGGGGTCGCCGGGGCCAGGTCGAACGCACGGGGGTCGATGGTCGTGGGAACGACCTCGCCACCGTGGACGACCCAGGCCTGCGAGGTCGTGGTGGTCGTCAGCTCGTCGAGGCCGTCGTCGCCGCGGAACACCCAGGCGTCGACGCCACGGTCCGCGAAGACGCCGGCCATCACCGGCGCGAGGCGCAGGTCGGCGCAACCGATGGCCTGTGCCGCGGGGCGGGCCGGGTTGGCCAGCGGGCCGAGCACGTTGAAGGCAGTGGCGATACCAAGCTCCTTGCGGGGCACCGCCGCGTGGCGCATCGCGGGGTGGAAGGAGGCGGCGAAGCAGAAGGTGATGCCGGCCTCGATCGCGACCTGGGCGACCCGGTCGGCCGGCAGGTCGAGCCGGACGCCGAGTGCCTCGAGCACGTCGGCGGTGCCCGCCTGCGAGGAGGCGGACCGGTTGCCGTGCTTGACGACGCGAGCGCCCGCACCGGCAGCCACGATCGCCGACATGGTCGAGATGTTCACGGAGAACGACCGGTCACCGCCGGTGCCGACCACGTCGAGCAACCTGCCGGGCACCGAGATGGGCGTCATCACGCCGTACATGGCGTCGACCAGTCCGGTGAGTTCCTCGGTGGTCTCGCCCTTGGCGCGCAGCGCCACCACGAAGCCGGCGATCTGGGCGGGCGTCGCCGCGCCGTCGAGGATCTCGCCCATCGCCCAGGCCGACTGGGCAGGCGTCAGGTTCTCCCCGGCCACCAGCGAGCCGAGGACATCTGGCCAGGTCATCTCAGGCCGGTACGCGAGCGCGCAGCAGCGAGACGACGGCCTCGGCCAGCACGATCGGGTCGATCGGGTGCGACACCGCGGCGTCCGCACGGGACCAGGTGGCGAGCCACGCGTCCTGCGGCCGACCAGTGAGCACCAGCAGCGGCGGGCAGTTGTAGATCTCGTCCTTGAGCTGCTTGGCGATGCCCATCCCGCCGGCCGGCACGGCCTCGCCGTCGAGGATCGCCAGCGCGAGGTGGCCGGCATCCATGTGCTGGATCACGACCGGTTCGGTCGCGACCTCGACGTACTCGAGCTCCGGGAGATCGGGGTGCGGACGGCGACCCAGCGCCAGGATGACCTGTTCGCGGGTGTGCACGTCGTCGCTGTAGACGAGCACCTTCAGGGTCTTCGGTGAGGTCACCCGCGCGATGCTACTCGGTCCGCGCCTGCTGCTGCCGTTCGAGTCGGTCGAGGCGGCGGTCCTCGCGCTCGGCCTCCTTCATCGACGCCCGCACCCACTGGATGAACAGCACCAGGAAGAACCCGATGCCCACCAGGTCGCCCGCGGCCCACAGGATCCCGCCGGCGAGGTTCTGGTCATCGAACGGGTCCGGCAGCCACGCACCCATCGGCCCGTCGTGCAGGGACGGATAGTGGTCGCCGCCGAGCAGCGTGTTCTGTCCCATGATCGTCACGCCGAGGAACGCGTGGAACGGCAGCGTCATCACGGTGAGGAGCACCCGGAACGGGTGCTGGACCCGCCCGGGCAGAGGATCGATCCCGACGATCGGCCAGAAGAACAGCGCGCCGACCGCCACCAGGTGGACGTGCATCATCTCGTGGACGTAGACCGAGTCCAGCGAGGCGTCGTACCAACCGGTGAAGTAGAGCGCCCACGGCGAGAGCACGTAGAGGGCGAACGCGAGGGGCGGGAAGCCGAGGACCTTCGCCACGGGCGAGTGCAGGAACGCCAGCAGCCAGCCACGAGGCGTCTTCGGCAACGTGCGCAGCGCCAGCGTCACCGGCGCGCCCAGCGCGAGCGACAGCGGGACGACCATCGACAGCACCATGTGCTGGACCATGTGGACGCTCACCAGGACGGTGTCGTACGCCGCCAGGCCCGATGAGGTCGCGAAGTAGAAGGCGAACATCCCGATGCCCCACGCGATCGACCGCCCGATCGGCCAGCGGTCCCCGCGGCGACGCATCGCCGACACCCCGAGGGCGTAGAGACCGACGCCCCAGACGGTCGCGATCAGCGGCAGGGGGGCCAGGGACCACTCGGTCCAGACGGCACCGAGATCAAACCGGGGCAGCGTCTCCACTGCTGTTGCGGCCACTGTCACGACCAACCCCACGGGGCACCTCCTCGACTGGATCGAGCGTAGGTCGTGCCCGTTGACGCGCCAGATCGGGGGGTCGGGATGCCGATGCCGTCAGGAACCGCCATAATGACGCCCGTGGCGACCACAGCAACGGCATCTCTCCCGGCCTCGCGCCTTCACGGCCAGCACGACCGACCCAGCATGGTCGCCGTCGGCACCATCATCTGGCTGTCCAGCGAGCTCATGTTCTTCGCGGCGCTCTTCGCGTCGTACTTCACGATTCGATCGGTCTCGTCCGAGATGTGGGCGGACAACACCGCCCTGCTCAACGTGCCGTTCGCCGCGATCAACACCACGATCCTCGTGTTGTCGTCGTTCTCGTGCCAATGGGGCGTCTTCGCCGCCGAGCGCGGGCAGGTCGGCCGCGGCGGCCCCATCTGGAAGTTCTGGGGCGGCAAGACCGGCTGGGGCCTGCGTGAGTGGTTCATCCTCACCTACGTCATGGGCGCGATCTTCATCGGCGGCCAGGCGCTCGAGTACGCCGAGCTGATCCACGAAGGCGTGACCATCCCGCACGACGGCTACGGCACGATGTTCTACCTCACCACCGGCTTCCACGGGATCCACGTGACCGGCGGTCTCATTGCCTTCCTCTTCGTGCTCGGGCGCACGTACATCGCGCGACGCTTCACCCACGAGCAGGCGGTCAGCGCGATCGTCGTCTCCTACTACTGGCACTTCGTCGACGTCGTGTGGATCGGGCTGTTCGCGACGATCTACCTGGTCAAGTGACACCAGGAACCGCTGCGATGAAGAACTGTTGTACGCCCACCGATCCGACCCGGACCCGCAAGGACTGATTGTGCGCCTTCTGAACCGCTCCGCCGGTCGCCTCTCCCGGCACCGCCGTGGCCCGATCGCCGGCCTGATGGTCCTGGTGTGCGGCTTGCTGCTCACCGGTGGCCTGTACGCCGCGTTCGCTCCGGCCCAGGCCGACTCCGCCCAGAGCCAGGAAGAACTGGTCAAGGAGGGCCGCGAGCTCTTCCTCGTGGGTTGTGCCTTCTGCCACGGCCAGAACGGCGAGGGCGTCCTGACCCAGGGCGGCTCGCAGTACGGCCCGGCGCTCACCGATGTGGGCGAGGCAGCTGTCGACTTCCAGGTCGGCACCGGCCGGATGCCGATGGCCCAGCCCGGCGTGCAGGCCCCCCGCAAGGAGGTCACCTACAACGAGGAGGAGACCGCCGCGCTGGCCGCGTACGTCGGCTCCCTCGGCACCGGTCCGCAGATCCCGGACACCGAGCTGTACTCCACCGAGGGCATGAGCGACAAGGAGCTCGAGGAGCTCGTCGTCCGCGGTGGCCAGATCTTCCTCGCCAACTGCACCGCCTGCCACAACTTCGAGGGCTCCGGCGGCGCCATGCCCCGCGGCGGCTACGCCCCCAAGATCCGCGGCGTCGACTCCAAGCACATCTACGAGGCGATGCTGACCGGTCCGCAGTCGATGGACACGTTCTCCGACGGCAACATCCCGCCGGAGGACAAGAAGGCCGTCATCGCCTACCTCGACACCCTCGACAAGGCGCCCAGCTACGGCGGACTCACCCTCGGTGGCCTCGGTCCCGTGAGCGAAGGCATCATCGCCTGGCTCGTCGGCATCGGCTCCCTGGTCGGTTTCGCAGTCTGGATCGCGGCCCACACCACCCGCTCGAGCAACAAGAAGGACGAGGCGGAAGCGTGAGCGACGCACACAACAACGACCCCCACGGAGGGGAACTGGCGGTCGCCGACCCGATCGCCGACCCGGGCCTGCCCGCGCACACCTGGCGGCCGACGGACGTCGACCCCGCCAAGGAGAAGCGCGCGGAGCGACAGGTCGCCGGATTCTTCGGGCTCTCCGCGATCTGCACCGTCCTGTTCCTGGTGGCGTACTTCACCCTGGACATCGACGACAACTGGCACGTGTTCGCCGGCTTCGGTGCCTCGACGATGGCGCTCGGCGCCACCCTCGGCCTGTCGCTGATGTTCATCGGCATCGGGATCATCCACTGGTCGCGCAAGTTGATGGCCGACCACGAGATCTCCGAGCTCCGCCACCCGGCCAACTCCCCCGAGGAGGACCGCGTCGCCACGCTCGAGGCGCTCAACGTCGGCATCGAGGAGTCCGGCATCGGCCGGCGTCCCCTGATCCGCAACTCGCTGCTCGGCGCGATGGGCCTGGTCGGTCTCCCGGCCGTCGTGCTCCTGCGCGACCTGGGTCCGCTGCCCGGCGACAAGCTCGAGCACACCATCTGGGGCCAGGGCCTCAAGGACAAGCCGATGCGCGTCGTGCGCGACGGCATCTGGACCCCGATCCTGGCCTCCGACCTGGAGATCGGTGACCTGGTCAACTGCCAGCCCGACGCCCTGCACAACCCGGAGCGCTACGACATCGACCCGACCGAGGTCGAGGGCATCGCCGCTCAGGTCCACAAGTCCAAGGCCTCGCTGGTCCTGCTCCGGATGAACCCGGAGGACATCAAGCCGGGCAAGGACAAGGACGGCAACAGCCGCGAGAACTGGACCGTGAACGGCATCGTCGCGTACTCCAAGATCTGCACCCATGTCGGTTGCCCGATCTCGTTGAACGAGCGCACGACGCACCACCTGCTGTGCCCCTGCCACCAGTCGACCTTCGACCTCGCCGATTCGGGCAAGGTCGTGTTCGGTCCCGCTGGCCGTCCGCTCCCCCAGCTCCCGCTGGGCGTGGACGCCGAGGGCTACCTCGTCGCGACCCGCGACTTCGACGAACCGGTCGGCCCGAGCTACTGGGAGCGTGACTACTATGACCGTTGGTGACATGAGCAAGGTCGCAACGACCAACGGCACCGAGCCCGCCACCGCTCCCAAGGGGGCCAAGGCCGCCGGCGCCATCGCGAACTGGGCAGACGAGCGCCTCGGCCTCGGCACCGCCATGAAGAAGAACCTGCGCAAGGTCTTCCCGGACCACTGGTCCTTCATGCTGGGCGAGATCGCCCTGTGGAGCTTCGTCGTCCTGCTGCTGACCGGCGTGTTCCTGACGCTGTGGTTCGACCCGAGCATGACCGAGGTCCAGTACAACGGCTCCTACGACCCGTTGCGCGGCGTGCACATGTCGTCGGCGATGGCCTCGACCCTGGACATCTCCTTCGATGTCCGTGGCGGCCTGCTCATGCGGCAGATGCACCACTGGGCAGCGATGATCTTCATCGCCTCGATGATGATCCACATGCTGCGCGTGTACCTCACGGGCGCGTTCCGCAAGCCGCGCGAGCTCAACTGGGTGATCGGCTGCCTGCTGCTGCTCCTGGGCACGATCGAGGGCTTCACCGGCTACTCGCTGCCCGACGACCTGCTCTCGGGCACGGGCGTCCGGGCCGCGGACGGCTTCATGAAGGCCTCCCCCGTGGTCGGCACCTACATGTCGTTCTTCCTCTTCGGAGGTGAGTTCCCGGGCGACTCGATCATCCCGCGGTTCTACGCCATGCACATCCTGCTGATCCCGGGCATCCTGCTGGCCCTGGTCGCCGCACACATGCTGCTGCTCGTCTACCACAAGCACACGCAGTGGGCCGGTCCCGGCCGCACCGAGGAGAACGTCGTCGGCTACCCGATGCTCCCGGTCTACGCCGCCAAGGCCGGTGGCTTCTTCTTCATCGTGTTCGGCGTGATCACCCTGCTGGGTGGCCTGTTCTCGCTCAACCCGGTCTGGAAGTTCGGCCCGTACGACCCGTCCAAGGTGACCGCAGGCTCGCAGCCCGACTGGTACATGGGCTGGCCCGACGGCCTGCTCCGGATCATCCCGGCCTGGGAGACCCACATCTTCGGGGTCACGCTGTCGTGGAACGTCATGCTGCCGATCCTCGTGATGCCGCCGCTGATGCTGATGATCCTGATCGCGCTCCCGTTCCTGGAGGCCTGGATCACCGGCGACAAGCGCGAACACCACCTCCTGCAGCGTCCGCGCAACGCCCCGACCCGTACGGCGATCATGGTGGCGCTGATGACCTTCTACGGCCTCTCGTGGGCCGCGGGCGGTAACGACATCATCGCGATCAAGATGCACCTCAGCATCAACCAGATCACCTACTTCATGCGGGGCGCGGTCTTCATCGGGCCGGTCATCGCCTTCATCATCACGAAGCGCTGGTGCATCTCGCTCCAGCGCCACGACGAGGGCAAGCTCCTGCACGGCTACGAGTCGGGCGTCCTGGTCCGCTCTCCCGAGGGCGGCTATGCGGAGAAGCACCTGCCGCTCCCCGAGGGCGAGGCCTACCGCCTCAGCGCCCGCGACATCGACCCGACGCCGGAGACGGTGGAGGAGATCGAGTCGTCCGGCCTGGCCGGTCGTCAGGTCAAGCTCCGGCGCCTGCGCGCCAAGCTGGCAGCGGTCTTCTTCGCGGACAACGTGCAGAAGCCCACCGCCGAGGAGCTGCACGACGCGCAGCACCACGCCGAGCACGAGCTGCACGAGCTGGAGGCGCAGATCGCCGCCGGCCCGAACAAGCACGGCCCGGCGGATCACTGATCCGTTCGACGGGCGTCGTCCAGCCTCGCGTGCGAGGATGACGGCGCCCGTTGCCGTTTTTCGCCGACGCCACGCAGGAGGTCCTGGTGCGCCGCCTCTTACTCCCCTTGCTGGCGCTGGCCTGTCTCGCCCTGGTCACTCCCCTCATGGCAACACCGGCCGCGGCCGACGCCGGCGTGGTGCGGGTCCAGAAGCGTCTCAACGCCCTGCACTGCGATGCAGGTCCTGCAGACGGACGCTTCGGGTCGCACACCCGATCCGCCGTCATCCGCTTCCAGTCACGGCACCGGCTGTCCCAGACGGGCAGGCTCGGGACCAGCACACGGCAGGCGCTGTACTCGTCGACCGCGAAGCGCTGCGACATCCGTCCCGTTCCGGCCCACTCCGGATCCGGGCGCCGGATCGTGATCAGCCAACGCCAGAACTGGATCTGGCTGGTCGCGGCGGGCGGCCGCGTCGTTGCCCAGGCAGGCATCGTCGACAACCCCGCGGTCCTGCGCAAGGGCACCTGGCGCACGGGGTCCTACTGCGGGCGCCCTGCGCGCGTGCGGCTCAACCAGAGCGGCAACGTGTGGATGGACAACTTCGTCCGCTTCGCACCGTGCGGCATCGGCTTCCACCGGATCCCCCGCAGCAAGGCGACCGGTCGCCAGATCCACGCCAACTACTTCCTGGGGACGAACCTGGCCGGGGACTCGCACGGCTGCGTTCGGTTGAGCCGGGCCATGTCGTTCAAGCTCTGGGACTTCACTGCCGGCCGTCGTACGACGGTCCGGGTGCTGTGATCCCGCGGCCCGCACCCCGGCGTCGTCTTCTCGGTGCTCTTGGAGTCATCGTGTTCGCCGTGTTCGCGCTCGGCGGCATGCACGCTCCGATCAGCGGAGACGTGTGGTCCGCGGAGTTGGGTGCGTGGCAACTGGCCACCACCGGCGAACCCTGGATCGATGACGTCACGCCCGAACAACTCCCTGACCAGTGGACCGTGGAATCGAGCGACAGCGGAGCGCTGTGGACCGCTGTGAATCTCGACAACGGTCACCGCGCGGTCGCAAGGAGCCCGGGTGTCGTCCTCGTAGCTGTGCCGGCGTACGCCATCGATACGACTGTGAGCGGTCCGGATCAGCTGAGGGACCTGCCCGGCTCACTCACTGCCGCACTGCTGGCTGCCATCGCCGTCACCCTCCTCGCCGCGGCCGCCTCAACCCTCGTGCCCCTGCGCGTCGCCCTCATGGGCGCGTTGGCCCTGGGGCTGACCACTCCGATGTGGAGCGTGGCAGGCAACGACCTGTGGCCACACAGTGTGACGACCCTCGGGCTCGCCGGCATGGCGTGGGCAGCCGCCCGTGAGCGCTGGTGGCTGGTCGGACTCTTCGGAGGCCTCGGCATCTGCGGGCGCCTCCACCTGGCAGTGATCGTCGCCGTGGTCGGCCTGTGCGTTGCCCTCGCCCGTCGCCGTCCAGCGATCGCGGTGCAGGTGGCCTGCACGAGCCTTCCCTTCGTCGGGTTGTGCTCCGTGCTCGGCCATTGGTGGTACGGCTCGTGGAGTCCGAGTGCGGGATACATGGCGGGCGACCTGGCCGCGTGGCCCGCCACCCGTACATGGGTCGAGCAGGCCGCGGACGTGGCCGGTATGTTCGTGTCCCCCGGCTACGGCATCCTCATCTGGACGCCCTGTCTCCTCCTGATGGCTCCCTCGGTCCCAGCAGCCTGGCGCGAGGCCCCGGACTGGATCCGTTCGCTGGCTGCTGGAGGTCTCTGTTACCTGATCATCCAGGCCCTGCTCAACCCGTTCCACGGCGGCAGCGGCTTCTGGGGCTACCGCTTGCCGCTCGAAGCGCTGTGTGCAGCCTTCCCGCTCTTGGTCCTGACGGCCGGTCACATGGGGCGACGGGCCCGCGCTGCGTTCTTGCCGATCATCGGATTCCAGCTCGCAGTGATGGTCATCGGCGTGATGTTCGGCCGCGCGCACACCAACACGGATGGCTCGCCCTGGCGCTCGAACATCGTCCTGGATGCTCTGTTCGAGAATCCACCGGCGTTCCTGACGATCGTCGCCCTCAGCGGCCTGGCGGTCTGGTTCGTCGGCCGGACCGTCCTCGGTCGACCGCCTGGGTCCGCTCGGGCCGCCGATCTTCGACCCGCCCAACGAAACGGCGCTGAGGAATCCGCTTCATGATCGAGAATCGCCCCGTGTCCTCACGTCGAATGTTCTCGGGCCTCGCGCCCCTCGGTCTGGCAAGCGTCATCATCTTCGGCTTGACCTCCCTGAACGCGCCTCGCACCACCGACGTCGTGTCAGCCGACGTGGCTGCCTGGCAATTGGCGACAACGGGGAGCCCTTGGCTCGACGACGTCGAGGACGACGACCTGCCCGGCACCTGGACGGTCGAGTCGCTCTTCACGACGACGAATGCCGACAATGGCCACGAAGTGGTCGCCAGGAGCCCCGGCCCGATCGCCGCAGCCGTGCCCGCCTACGCCGTCGAGTACCTGATCAGCGCCGGAGCAAGCAGCACGAAGATGTCGTTCCTTCCCGCAGGCTTCACGGCCGCACTCCTGGCCACCTGCGCGCTGATGCTGCTGGCCGGCAGTCTCCCGACGTCGGTGCCACGTCACGTCACGCTCACCGCCGCAGCCGCACTCGCGTTCACGACGCCGTACTGGACAGTCGTCGGCGGATCGCTGTGGACACACACCGTGACGGCCGTCGGGATCGGCGGCATGGCCTGGGCTGCTCATCGGGATCGTTGGCTGCTCGTCGGCCTCTTTGGCGGCGTTGCGGTCCTCGGGCGCCTGCACCTCGCGCTGACAGTCGCGATCGTGGGTCTTTCTGTTGCTGCTACTCGTCGCCAACCGGGCATCGCTCTTCGCGTCGGAGCTGCCAGTGCGCCCGCGATCGCAGTCTTGTCGCTGTGGGGCCACTGGTTCTACGGCTCCTGGAGCCCAACGACTGGTTATGCCGCCGGCGACCTCGCCGCATGGCCGGCCACACGCACGTGGTGGGAGCAGCTCGGCGACCTCCTGGGCATGTTGATCTCCCCCGGCTACGGCATCTTCGTCTGGACGCCGGTCCTGCTCATCCTGATCCCGTCGGTGATTCGGGGATGGCGCGAGGTGCCGGACTGGGCTCGAGCCCTTGCCATCGGAGGGTTCTTCTATCTCCTCATTCAGGTGTACCTCAACCCCTACCACGGCGGGAACGGCTTCTGGGGTTACCGGTTGCCACTGGAGTCACTGTGCTGCGCGTTCCCACTCCTCGCCATGTCGCTCGCGCACCTGGGGGAACGATCCAGGGCGCTGCTCACCCCGCTGCTGGGCTTCCAGTTGGGCACGATGGCACTCGGCGCGGTCCTTGGGCTCGGCCTGCTCCAGAAGGACGCCGCGTGGGGTTGGCGGCACTACACGCTGGCATCAGCGGCTGGCACGTCCGTCGCAGCCGTGGCCCTGTTCCTGCTCATCGGCATGACGACGGCGTACCTGGTCCGCAGCAGACTGGTCGGTATCGAGACGCCGTCCGGCGCTGAGTCGTCATCGCGAAGCCCGACATAGTTCGATCTGACTAGGACGCCAGGACCAGTCGACCACAGTTGACGCAAGGGCATGTCGATCCGGCTCCGAGATCACTAGTCTCAACGTGTGCTCAATCGCCCCGCATTCGACCGCGTCGTTGTCATCGTTCCGATGTACAACGAAGGCCCTGTCGTGGGCGAGGTCGTGACCGATCTTCTCGGCACGTTCCCGCACGTCGTGTGCGTCGATGACGGCTCGAAGGACGGTTCCGCAGCCGCTGCCCGGGCTGCCGGCGCCAAGGTTCTCAGCCACCCGATCAACCTCGGTCAGGGCGCCGCTCTCCAGACCGGGTTCGACTACGTGCTGGCCCGCACCGACGCGACCCACGTGGTGACGTTCGACGCCGACGGCCAGTACCTCGTCAGCGATGCAGCCGCAATGGTCACGAAGGCACTGGTCACCTCCGTCGACATCGTCCTGGGATCGCGCAACCTGGGCCGGACCGAGGGCCAGCCGTTCACCCGACGGGTCTTGATGGCCGCAGCGCTGCGTTTCTCGCGTACCGTCACCGGCATCGAGTTGACCGACACCCACAACGGCCTTCGGGTGCTCACCCGCTCCGCAGCCGCTCAGATGAACCTGCGCCAGTTCGGAATGGCCCACGCCTCCGAGATCGAGTCACGGGTGGCGGCGGCCTCGTTGACCTGGTCCGAGCACCCTGTCACGATGCACTACTCGGACTACTCCCGGAGCAAGGGACAATCCAACCTCAACGCGCTCAACATCCTGTTCGACCTCGCAACCGATCGCCTCGGAGCGACCGCATGATCATCCGTGTCTTCCTGCTGGCGAGCATCCTGCTCATGGTCATCGTGCTGCTCAAGGCACGACCGAGCGGTGGCCGGCTCGCCGTGACCCGGCTGATCGGGTTCGCCGTTGCCCTGGGAGCCGCTGCCAGTGTCATTGCTCCCTCACTCGTCACGAAGGCTGCGAACCTGGTCGGCGTGCGCGAGGGGCCGAACCTGATCCTCTACGTCCTCGTCGTCGTGTTCGTGTTCACCACGATCACCCAGAACGTCCGCCTGCGTGAGTTGGACCGCCGCCTGGCCAATCTCGCCCGGGCCCAGGCGCTCCTCGAGTTCGACCGGTCCCGGGACGCCCATGAGGCATCCATCGGCTCCGTCCACCCTCGCAGCTAGCGCCTCTGTCAGTCCGCTGGTCGCCTGGCCAGGATCCACACGTTGCGGCGCCAGCCCGGCAGCCAGGTGAGCACATTGAGAAGGCGTGGGCGCCGCTTGCGCGGGAACCACCCGGACACGATGCCCGTCCCGGGCGCGACGCTCTCGTAGGAAACCCGCACCACCTCGAATCCATGATCCGCAAACACACGGCGCATTGATGTCCGGGTCCACGGCCGGCGGTGTGTGTAGTCGTGCCAGACCCACCGCTGCGCATCCGGTGACGAGGCAAAGACGGTGCCACCCGGCCGCAACGCGCGATACACCTCCTGGACGAGCCCTACAGGATCAAGCAGGTGTTCCAGGACATCCTTGAGCACGGCACCGTCGAACTCGGCATCGCCGACGGGAAGACCTGCCTCGAGGTCGGCAAGGCGCACGTCGATCCCCCGCTGCTGCGCGGCCTCGACCGCAGCAGGCGAGTTGTCCAACCCCACGTAGGCCGGGAACTCTGCAGACAGCCACCCGGTGCCGCACCCGACGTCGAGAAGGCTGCTGCCCTGCTCGAAGTGCCGTGCGACGTCCATGTAGTAACCAGGGCGCGCGTGCCACTCGTGATAACCCACGGGCGCGAGTTTAGGGGATTCGATGGTCACCGACGGGCGAGTCGTCGATACACGTCAGCGGTGCGCGACGCCGTCTGCTCCCACGTCAACTGCTGGACACGAAGGTGGCCTGCCGCCTGGAGCTCGCGTTGCTGGTCGTGGTCACCCACCACCTGTCGCACGGCGTTCGCGATGCCAACGGGCGACGTCGGCTCGAAGTACACCATCGCGTCGCCACCGACCTCGCGGAGCACGGGGAGGTCCGATCCGATGACCGGGCAGCCGGCGGCCATCGCCTCGAGCACGGGGAGGCCGAAGCCCTCGAACATGGTGGGAAAGACGTACGCACTCGCCGACGAATACAGACCGGCCAGTTCGTCACCGGAGACCCAGCCGAGCAGTTCGACATCGTCCTCGAGCCGGCACCGGCGTACGACGTCGCGGAGTGGGTCGTCCCCGTGGCTCCCGGTGATCAGGAGACGGGGCCGCTCGGCCTCGGGAATCAGGGTCCATGCCTCGATGAGCCGCTCAAAGTTCTTGTGGGGCATCCGGTTACCGCCGGACAGCACGAACGGGCGTGCCGGTAGCGCAGCGCGCCGGACCAAGGGCGGGGTCGGTGCACCGAGCATGACCACGTCGATGTCGTGCGACACCCGCCCCGTGAGCTGACGAATGTCACTCGCGGTCGCCTCGCTGTCGGCAATGATCCGATCTGCCGCAGCAATGGTGCGGCGCGACAGCCAGCGGACGGCTGCTGCCCGACCACCGGGCACCCACTCAGGGTGGCGTAGCGGCAGCAGGTCGTGGACGGTCACCACCGTCGGCAACGCCCGGACCACCGGGCCGAAGTTGGCTGGGCAGTGCAGCAGGTCTGCGTGGAGGGCGCGTGCCCGTGGGCCCAGTGCGAACGCGACAGCCGCCGCCCACTGCACCCGGCTCTCGCCGGACACCGGAAGATGAACCATCTCGCCCGGGAACCAGTCGACGACCTGGCCCCGCAGTTCCTTGCTGGCGATACCGACGAACCGAAGGCCCGGATCCTTGCCCAGCGCCGGGAACAACTCTCGCGCGTAGCTTTCGGTCCCGCCCTTGCGGCCAGTGAAGTAGACGAGGTCGACGGCCACCTTCAGTGCGCCGGTCATCGCACGGCCCGACGCTGCTCGAGCGCGTCGAGAATCCGAGCGGCAGTGACCCCGACGGACGATGTCGGTGCCACCTGCTCGAACCACGCATGGGCGGAACGGCGCAGGCCAGCTCCTGCCCGAACCACCTCCACGATCGCGTCGCCGAGGTCCTCCGGCGCGATCGACAGGGCGACCGCGCCGTTGACACCGTGCTCGACCAACTCGACCGCCGCGTTGTCCTCCCCCGCCACCAGCACGACAGGTGTGCCGAGGGCAGCAGCTTCGACAACCACCAATCCGTAGCCCTCACGTGCCGACGGATTCACCAGCACAGACGCAGCCCGAACGGCCTCGTCGAGCTCAGCCTGGGACACGAAGCCGGGTGCAGTCACCACCCCAGCCAACCCGAGCCGTTCGATCTCGGCGAGCACCGCCGGTCGCAGCGGGCCGTCGCCGTACACCTGTGCTGTGAGGTCGGGGAATGAACGTCGCGCATACGCAATCGCCCCCGGCAGGGCCTGGACGCGCTTGTCCTCGATGTGACGGCCGACGAACACAACGCGCGCGGCTGCCGGCTCGATCAGTCGTGGAACACCGCGATCCGTCTCGAAGATCAAGCCCGGGCTCCGGAGAGGCGCGGACCGCGCCCCGCTCTCCTCGAGCCGGCGGGCTGTGAGCGCCGAATGGCAGGTCGACAGCGGACTGACCCGAGCCGCCACACACTGCACCATCCATGCGACTGTCCCGACCACAGGGCCGCTGTAGTCCTGCCACTGCGTGCGTGGCCAGACCTCCAGCCAGTCGCTGCAGACGACCACCCGGGAACCGACCAACGCCGCGCGGACCGCCGGCACATTGGTGGCAGGCAAAGCGCTGACCAGAACCGCGTCGTAGCGCCGACGATGCCGGACCAGGTGCCAGAACAGCGCCAGCGCGAACCCGATGGCGGGCCGAAGACGCCGTGCACCGACCGCGTCGTACAGGTCTGCCTCCGCAGCGATCGCCTCGATCCGAACCCCCTCCACCACGGGCGTCGGTCCCGTCCACTGGCGACGGGTCAGATAGGTGACGTCGTGACCCTGGGCCGCGAACTCCTCGGCGAGCGCCCGGTAGAGGCGTTCACCTCCGCCCACCGTCCACGGAAAGAGGCAGTCGTAGACGACAGCGATCCGCACGCGAAGTCCCTACGACACCGGGAAGACGAGTTCGGTGCTCAACTGAGCGCGGACCCTGCGGCGTAGTCGGCCCAATTGATGTTCCAGTCGCCGTACCCGTTCCAGGACTCCATCGGACGGTTCGTGCCGACGTACTCGACGACGTCGCCCCGGCGGGTCATGTTGTAGAGCCACGCGGCGTTGGCGGTGCTCATGCCAGTGCAGCCGTGGGAGACGTTGTCGCGGCCCTGGGAGCCGACCGACCACGGGGCGGCGTGAATGAACTCACCGGAGTTCGTCAGGCGCATCGCCCACTTCACGTCATCGAGGTCGTAGGCCTCGGAGGAGCCCGCCGGGATGCCGACGGTCTCGGAGTTCATCCGGCGGGTGGCGAACTTCTCCATGATCACCTTCGTGCCCGACCGGGTGATGAAGCCCGCCTTGCCCGTCGTGATGGGGATGGTCCGCAGCAGCTTGCCGTTGGAGATGACCTTCATCCGGTGGGTCTTGGCGTTGACCTTGTAGACGTGGGCGTCGCCGACGGTGAAGGCGATGTCGCGGTCTTCCTGGCCATAGACGCCACCGCCCGCCGAGACGCTGTTGATGTCGATGTTGACCTTGACCCTGGAGCCGGCCTTCCAGTACGCGCGCGGGCGCCAGTGGGCTTCCTTGTCACCCACCCAACGCCACGAGCCGGCCTGGACCGGCGTGGAGGTGACCTTCATCTTCGCCTCGAAGGCCGCCTTGTCGGTCACCGGGAGATCGAAGGTGACCACGACAGGCATGCCGATCCCGACCTTCTCACCGTCGAGTGGCGACACGGAGGGGTAGGTCTGCTGCGCGAGCGAGAGCGCCCGGGTCGTGAAGACCGTGTCGCTGGAGGCCTCGGTGCCCTCGGCGTTGGCGGCCGTCGCGTGGACGCGGTAGCGCACGCCGGGCTCCAGCCGGTCGCTGGCGATCCAGCGTCCGCTGGCCGGGTCCACCTTGCCCTTCAGCGGGCCGGCAGCCGATCGGACCGTGACGGTCTTCAGTGTTCCGTCCACGGCCGCGACGCGCAGGATCTTGTCGACCGGGACGTTGGTCGCACCCGGCTTGATGTTGGTGTGCACCGTCGCCTGGACCGCGGCAGCAGCCGTCGTCTCGGCGGTCTTGTCGTCACCTGCGCCGGGCAGCACGCCCGAACCGTCGCAACCGGCCGCGACCACCGCAACGATGGACAGGACGGCAAAAGAGCGCATCAAAGTGGCGCGACGGGACGTGGTGGACACCAGAGAAGGGTACCTGCCACAACCTCACCAGAACGGCTGGAAACACGTTGGCGGTGTCACACCGTGAGGTGGGACACCGCCAACGGAATCCAGCTTGAGCGAGCGCTCAGTGGGCGTACTCGCCCCGGTAGTACTCGTAGATCCAGCCCGGGACGGCCAGCGCGCCGAGGACGAACCCGATGATCACGAGCCACCAGGCCAGGACGGCCACGGCGAACACGATCACGCCGAGCGCAGCGGCGCACCACAGCGGCCACCACGAGTACGGCGGGAAGAAGCCGAGCTCGCCCGCGCCATCAGCGATCTCGCCGTCCTTGCGGTCCTCCGGCCGGGCGTCCATCCGCCGGGCGTGGAAGCCGAGGTACAGCGTCATCATCGCGCAGAGCAGCGTGGTCATGACGAGCGCCGAGGTGCCCGTCCAGTCGCCGCAGTTCTCCTTGCCGCAACGCTCACCCGCGTCCGTGATGAACCAGTAGGCCGGCGAGACCAGGACCAGGAAGATCGTGGTCAGGCCGAAGATCCAGGCTTCGATCTTCATCAGTGGTCACCGTCCTGGTTCTTCTTGATCTGCTCGTCGAGGTGCTCCGCGCGACCCTCGGTGTCCGGCAGGTCGCCCGTGCCACCACCGTCGAACTCCGCCGGGTTGTCGTACATCTCGATCGCGGCGATCTCCGGGTGGTGGAGGTCGAACGCGGGAGACTCCGAGCGGATTCGCGGGAGGGTGTGGAAGTTGTGCCGCGGCGGCGGGCAGCTCGTGGCCCACTCCAGCGACCGTCCCCAGCCCCACGGGTCGTCGGTGTTGACCAGCGGGCTCTTGCGGGAGACGTACACGTTGTAGAAGAACGGCAGCATCGAGGACGCGAGCACGAAGGCACCGATCGTCGACACCTGGTTCAGGACCTCCCAGTCATCGCCGGGCAGGTAGTCCGCGTAACGACGCGGCATGCCCTCGATGCCCAGCCAGTGCTGGATGAGGAAGGTCGTGTGGAAGCCGACGAACAACAGCCAGAAGTGGATCTTGCCGAGTCGTTCGTCGAGCATTCGTCCGGTGAGCTTCGGCCACCAGAAGTAGAAGCCCGCGAACATGGCGAACACGACGGTTCCGAAGACCGTGTAGTGGAAGTGCGCCACCACGAAGTACGAGTCGGACACGTGGAAGTCCAGCGGCGGGCTGGCCAGGATGATGCCGGTCAGGCCACCGAAGAGGAACGTCGTGAGGAAGCCGACCGACCAGAGCATGGGTGTGTCCATGCGCACGGACCCGCCCCACATCGTGCCGATCCAGTTGAAGAACTTCACGCCCGTCGGGACCGCGATCAGGAACGTCATGCCGGAGAAGAACGCGAGGTTGACCGCGCCGGTGACGAACATGTGGTGGGCCCACACGGCCACGGACAGGATCGCGATGCCCAGCGTGGCGCCGACCAGGCCGACGTACCCGAAGAGCGGCTTGCGACTGAACACCGGAAGGATCTCGGAGATGATCCCGAAGAAGGGCAGCGCGATGATGTAGACCTCTGGGTGCCCGAAGAACCAGAACAGGTGCTGCCAGAGGATCGCGCCGCCTGTCGAGGTGTCGAAGACGTGGGCCCCGAGCTGGCGGTCGGCCTCGAGCGAGAGCAGTGCACCGGCGAGGATCGGGAAGGCGATCAGCACGAGGATCGCCGTGATCAGCACGGTCCACACGAACATCGGCATCCGGAACATCGTCATGCCGGGAGCGCGCATGCAGATGATCGTGGTGATGAAGTTGACCGCACCCAGGATCGTGCCCAGACCGGCCATCCACAGGCCCATGATCCACAGGTCACCACCGACGCCGGGGCTGTTCACCGAGTCGGACAGCGGCGTGTAGGCGAACCAGCCGAAGGACGCGGCGCCCTGCGGGGTGAGGAAGCCGGCACCGGCGATGAGGCCGCCGAAGAGGTACAGCCAGTAGCTGAACATGTTCAGTCGCGGGAACGCGACGTCGGGCGCGCCGATCTGCAGCGGCATGATCGCGTTGCCGAAGCCGAAGAACAGCGGCGTCGCGAACAGCAGCAGCATGATCGTGCCGTGCATCGTGAAGAGCTGGTTGTAGAGCTCCTCGTTGACGATCTGGCTGCCCGGGTAGGCCAGCTCCGACCGGATCAGCAGCGCCATGATGCCGCCGGCGATGAACCAGCCCATCGCGGTGACGAAGTACAGGTTGCCGATCAGCTTGTGGTCGGTCGTGGTCAGCACCCGCACGACCTGCTGCCCGAGCGGCTTGCGCTCGGTGAGGTCCGCGGAGCGAGTGGCAGTCGCGGTCACTCGTGCCCTCCCTCGTCGTCGTGGATGAGGTTCTCGGAGTAGACGCCGCCGTCGACGGGCTCCTCGGAGACGTGCTCGGGGTCAGCGGCCAGCTTGGCCAGGTAGGCCTCGTAGTCGGCGTCGGAGACGACGGCGACGGTGAACAGCATCCGCGAGTGGTAGGCGCCGCACAGCTCGTAGCACTTGCCGTCGTAGACACCGATCTCGGTCGGGGTCACCTGGTAGGAGTTGTCGTTGCCGGGAACGACGTCCATGCGCATGGCGAAGGCCGGGATGCCGAAGTTGTGGATCACGTCGGGGCTGTACAGCTGGAACTCGACGGTCTTGTCGACCGGAATGACCAGCTGCGGGATGTCCTCGCCCGTGCCGCTGACGAAGACGTTGTTGCCGTCCGCCGCCTCGGTGTCGGGGTAGTTGAACGTCCACGACCACTTCTGGCCGACCACCTTGACGATGACGTCCGGGTTGGGGTCGTGCTCGAGCGCGATGTTCTGCACCCGGACGGTCTGCGCGAAGAACGCGACCACCATCACGATCGGGAAGATCGTGTAGAAGATCTCGATCGGCAGGTTGTAGCGCGTCTGGACCGGGACCTCGTCGTCACTACGACGACGGAACCAGATCGGGACGCCGATGATCAGCGCCCACGTGATCACGCCCGTGACGAGCGCAGCGATCCACGCGCCCTGCCACAGCAGGAGGATGTGCTCACCCTGCACGGTCACGATTTCCGGCATGCCGACCCGTTCCCACTGGGTATCGGTCGAACATCCGGACAACGCGAACGCGAGTACGACGATGCCGGCGAGCGGGATCACGCGACGCACATGCCGTCGGGATCCACGCGAGCGCTCGGGTAGCCACCAGCCCACGAACGAGCCTTCCTCTCGAGGGTCAGAACAATTGCGAACACTAGCGGAGACGGGACTCGTGCGGGGCGTGGGGTCAGTGGTTCGGACGCGGCGCGGCGTGCTCACGCGGCTCCCCTGTCCCTGATCTATCGTCGCCCCTGTGAGCAGCACGCCTGAGGTGTACCTCGACGCGGCCTCGTCGCAGCGCCTGCACCCCGCCGCGCGCGACACGCTGCTCGCTGCGCTCGAGCGGGGGTACGGCGACCCGCGGCGCCTGCACGGACCCGGCAGGGACGCGCGCCTGCTCCTCGACAACGCCCGTGCCGTGGTCGCCGACTGCCTCGGCGCGCACCCCGACGAGATCGGCTTCACCGCCTCCGGCACCGACGCCGTGCACCGGGGGCTCCTGGGCCTCGCAGCCGCGACGGGGCGCACCGGGATCGTGCACAGCGCCATCGAGCACTCCTCGGTCCTGCATGCGGCCGAGTGGCGTCCCTCCCCCGCACACGCGAGCGTGCCGGTCGACCGCACCGGACGGGTCGACCTCGACATGCTGGCCGAGGCATCGCGGCGCGTAGGCGTCGCCGTGGTCGCCCTGCAGGCCGCCAACCAGGAGGTCGGCACGCTCCAGCCTGTCGACGAGGTGGACCTGCCGGCGACCGTTCCGCTCCTGGTGGACGCGGCTGCGGCAGTCGGGCACGTCGTACTCCCACAGCGGTGGGACGCCCTCACCGCGTCGGCCCACAAGTGGGGCGGCCCGGCGGGCGTCGGGATACTCGCGGTCTGCCGCGGCACGCGCTGGACCAGCCCGTTCCCCGGCGAGGACGGACTGGACAACACAGGCGGCTTCCCGAACGTGCCGGCGGCCCTCGCCGCAGCGGCCGCACTCCAGGCAGTGCTGGCCGAACGGGAGGAGGTGGTGACCCGTCAGTTCCGGATGGTCGAACGGATCCGGGAGGCTGCCGCCGCGCTCCCCGACACCGAGGTCGTCGGCGACCCGGTCAACCGGCTCCCGCACCTCGTGACGTTCTCCTGCCTGTACGTCGGCGGCGACGAGATCGTCTCGGACCTCGCGCAGCGCGGCTACGGCGTCGCCAGCGGGTCGGCGTGCACGGCCTCGACGCTGGAACCCAGCCACGTGCTCGCCGCGATGGGCGCGCTGACCCATGGCAACGTCCGGGTGTCCCTGGACCGCGACACCACCGACGACCAGGTCGACGGGTTCTGTGCCGCGCTGGTCGAGTCCGTCACCGCCATCCGCGCGCGGGCAGGCCTGTGACCGTGCTCGAGCTCGACTGCCGGGACTTCCCGTGCCCACGCCCCATCATCGAGCTGGCGAAGGCGTTGCCGTCGGTCGCGGTGGGCGACCTGCTGGCCGTGGTCGCCCGCGACCCCGCAGCCCGATACGACGTACCGGCGTGGTGCCGGATGCGGGGTCAGGAGTACGTCGGCGAGGACCTCGCCGACGACAACCTGCCCCGCTACACCGTCCGCCGGCTCAGCTGACCGGCTCAGCCGACCGGCTCAGATGACGAACTTGGCCACTTCGTCCGCGGCGTCGTCGCCATAGGAGTCACGGACCCGGTCGACGAACTGCTCCGTCGTGAAGTCGTACTCCTGGGTGCCGACCGTCTCGACGACGTACGCGGCGAGGACGCAACCGACCTGGGCGGCGCGCTCGAGCGAGGAGCCCCAGGACAGGGCGGCCAGGAAGCCGGCACGGAACGCGTCACCGACACCGGTGGGCTCGAGGGCGGCGACGTCCTTGGCGGCCGGGATCTCGAACGAGGTGCCGTCGTTGGTGGTGACCCGGACGCCGTCCTTGCCGAGCGTGGTGACCTGGATGTCGACCTTGGAGAGCACCTCTTCGGCGCTCCAGCCGGTCTTCTTCTCGATGACGTGCGACTCGTACTCGTTGGAGAACAGGATCGCGGCACCCTCGATGAGGTCGCGGATCAGGTCGCCCTCGGCGAAGGCGAGCTGCTGGGAACAGTCGGCGATGAACGGGTAGCCGCGCTGACGGCACTCCTCGGTGTGGCGCTTCATCGCGGCCGGGTCGTCGGCACCGATCAGGACGTACGACGGCGCACCGACGCGCTCGACGATGGGGGCCAGCTCGATCAGGCTGGCCTCGCTCATCGCGCCCGGGTAGAACGACGCGAACTGGGCCATCGTCGTGTCCGTGGTGCACACGAAGCGCGCGGTGTGCTTGCTGTCGGAGATGTGGACGGAGTCGCAGTCGACGCCGTTGCGCTCGAGCCACGAGCGGTAGTCGGCGAAGTCCTCGCCGGCCGCCCCGACGAGCACCGGACGCAGCCCCAGGCGCGCGAGGCCGAAGCACATGTTCGGCGCCACTCCCCCACGGCGGATCTCGAGGTCGTTGACCAGGAAGGACACCGAGAGCTTGTCGAGCTGATCGACCACCAGCGAGTCCGAGAACTTGCCGGCAAACGTCATCAGATGGTCGGTCGCGATGGATCCAGCGATCAGGAGGGAGCCCGTGGGTGCAGTCACGACACGGAAGGTTATCGGAGACGTAACACGAAGTTGGGGCGGTCCCACTGGGTCTACCCAGGAGTAACGCTTAGCGTCGAAGCATGACCCCGTACGAAGAGATCGCCGC
Organism: Nocardioides sp. CPCC 206348; assembly: GCF_048654705.1. Taxonomy (NCBI): domain Bacteria; kingdom Bacillati; phylum Actinomycetota; class Actinomycetes; order Propionibacteriales; family Nocardioidaceae; genus Nocardioides; species Nocardioides sp. CPCC 206348. The sequence goes on along the minus strand of NZ_JBMCZA010000131.1, from coordinate 30,325 downwards.
CCCCAGCGACCTGCACGCCGACTGCGAGGCGGTCAACCGCCAGCTCGCCCGGGCGGCCGTCAAGGCCACGCGTCCTGCGCCGAGCATTCACTTCGATGAGTTCCCCCGCGAGATGCCCAAGCGCGGCATCGAGATCTCCGAGGCCGCCCAGCGCCTCGCCAACGCCCTCCAGCTCCACCTGGACTGACAGGTCTCGAGACGGTCGCCCCGCGACCTCCTCGACCACCGACGCAAGAAAGCCCCCGCCGAGGCGGGGGCTTTCTGTATGGGGGACTCAGTTGAACGAGTCTCCACACGCGCACGAACCCGTGGCGTTCGGGTTGTCGATCGTGAAGCCCTGCTTCTCGATGGTGTCGACGAAGTCGATCACCGCACCGTTGAGGTAGGGGACGCTCATCCGGTCGACGACCACGCCGACGCCGTCGAAGTCGGTCACGACGTCGCCGTCGAGGGTCCGCTCGTCGAAGAAGAGCTGGTAGCGCAGGCCGCTGCAGCCACCGGGCTGCACCGAGATCCGCAGCTGCAGGTCGGAGCGACCCTCCTGCTCGAGCAGGCTGGCCACCTTCGCGGCAGCAACCGGGCTGATGTTGATCTGGTCTTCACGGCGGTCGAAGGAGACCGGCTCGGCGATGGTCGTCGTCGTACCGGTGGCCTCGGCCTCGTGGCTGTGTCCGCCACCGCAGCAGGCGTCGCTCATGCTCACTCCAAAGTCGTGTCAGAAAGGGGTTCTACTGGACCCAATGGTCGCACAGTTGTGGTTATTCCCCCCAGACGAGGACGGGCTTGACCACGAGACCCGATTTCGTGTCGGCTATGGCGTCCGCGATCCGCTCGAAGGGATACGTCGTCACGAGGTGATCGACGTCGAACCTGCCCGCTTCGCGGAGCGCGATCAGCTCCGGGATGGTCACCAGCGGGTCGGACTCCCCCTCGACCGAGGACCGGACGGTCTTGCCGGTCGACAACAGGTCGATCGCGTCGATCATGTACTCCGGTGCACCCAGCCCGAGCGCGACCAGCATCCCGCGGTTGCGCAGCGACCGCTGCGCCTGGAGCACGACCGCGGGCAGCGCCGTCGTGTCGATCGCGTACGACGCCCCGCCGGCCGTGAGCGACCGGACCTGTTCCTCGACGGCCGGGGCACCGTCCGCCGTGGGGTCGATGGCCGTGGCGCCGTACTCCTCCACGAGGGCTCGACGCGCGGCGAGCGGGTCGACGGCGATGACCGTCTCGACGCCCTTGCCGCGCGCGGCCGCAACGGCGGCGAGGCCGACCCCGCCGGCACCGAACACCACGAGCGACTCCCCGGGAGCGGGGTCCAGGAGGTTGAGCACGGTGCCCGCGCCTGTCTGGAAGCCGCAGGCGAAGGGAGCCAGCCGGGCCAGGTCGAGGGACTTGTCCACGACGACGCAGTTGTCGGCGTACGCGAGGGCGTGGCGGGCGAAGCTGGACTGGCCGAAGAAGTTGCCGAAGACGGTCTGTCCGGCGCGTTCGCCGTCGGCACTGGTCATCGTGGTCGATCCGTCGGCGCGCATGCCCATGTAGTTGAGGAGCAGGGACTGCTCGCAGTAGCCGACGTGTCCTTCCTTGCACGCGTCGCATGCACGACACGAACGGAAGCTCATGACGACGTGGTCCCCGACCTTGATCCCGGCAACGTCCGCGCCGACCTGTTCGACGACGCCGGTGCCCTCGTGCCCCATCACCGTCGGCATCATCTCGGCGGGCAGCATCGTGGGCACGGTCAGGTCGGTGTGGCACAGGCCGGTCGCGACGACCCGCACCAGGACCTCGTCGGCCCGGGGTGCCTCGAGGTGCACGTCGGTGAGGACGAAGTCGCCGCCGGGCTCGTTGACGACGAGGGCAGTGGTGCGCAGGGGTTCAGTCACCCGAGCAATCTAGAACATGTTCCACTTTTCGGGAATCAGCTGGACCAGGTCCGCGCGACGCGCGCGGCCAGCTCCGTGAGCGCACCGGCCGGATCGGCGAAGGCGCGCTCCTCCCCCACGGCGTCCACGAGGGAGTAGGCCGCGTCCATGCCGAGCGCACGCATCTCCCGGGAGCCGACCAGGACCTGGCCGGCCAGGGCGACGCACGGGCGCAGGGCGTCGGCAGCGATGGCGGCGACGCCGGCCGGGACCTTGCCGGCCCGGCTGCTGAAGTCGAAGGCGCCTTCGCCCGTGATGACCAGGTCGGCCGTCGCCGCCTGCTCGGCCAGGCGCACCGCGTCGGCGACCAGGCCGATGCCGCTGACGCGCGTCCCGCCGAGCAGCATCAGCGCGAAGCCCAGGCCGCCGGCAGCACCCGCGCCGGGCGCCAGTGCGAGGCGACGGTCGGTGGCGACTGCGAACTCCTCGAGGTACCCGTCCATGACGACCTGCATCTCCTCGTCGAGCCCCTTCTGCGCACCGAACGTCTTGCTGGCGCCGAACAGTCCGGTCAGCGGGTTGTCGACGTCGGTCGCGGCGATGATCTCCACCCCGTCGACGAGCCCGCGGGCGATGCTGAGGTCGACGCTGGTGACGCCGTTGAGGAAGATGCCGCCGACGTCGAGGGCGACGTCAGCCGATGCGCCGAGCGCGGCCAGCAGCCCCGCTCCCCCGTCGATGGTGCCGGATCCGCCGAGTCCGACCACGACCCGCTCGGCTCCCGCGTTGATGGCTTCCAGGACGAGGGACCCGACGCCCACCGTCGTACCGAATTCCCCGAGCTTGCCGCCCGTGAGGTGGATGCCGCAGGCCTGGGCGCTCTCGACGTACGCCGTCCGGTCGACCAGCAACAGCGTCGCCGGGACCTCGTGGCCGGGAGGTGCCTCGACCGTGACGGCCAGGAGGTCGCCGCCGAGGGACGCGTGGAGCACGTCGACGAAGCCCGGTCCGCCGTCCGACATGGGGGCCAGCACGACCTCGTCGTCGGGGGCGTGGCGTCGCCAGCCGGCCGCGATCGCCTCGGCCGCCTCGACCGCGGTGAGCGTGCCGGCGAACTTGTCAGGGGCCACC